>NZ_JBHWWZ010000016.1:15652-99355 GCF_042730275.1 Rhodococcus sp. NPDC060086 | reverse complement strand
CATGCATTCGTCGAGTACCTCGAGCGACAGAAGCTGTCGTACTCAATCGGGTTCGGCCTGACCGACCAGATCACCGCGCGCCTCGACGACATCCCCGCCGACGCGTGGACACCCGCCTACAACGCCGACGGCCACCCTCGCGACGGCGCCTGGGTCGTCGAGGCCACCGACATTCTCGATCTGTCCGGCTGGCCGGACGGCATGCGGGTGATAGTCAGGAAGGAACGCCCGCACCCCGGCGCACAGCTGCGGTTCACCGACGTCGACGGGCTGCGGTTGACCGCATTCGCCACCAACACTCGGCGCGGGCAGCTCGCCGATCTTTCAGTTGCGGCACCGTCGCCGGGCCCGCTGCGAGGACCGCATCCGCACCTCCAAGGACACCGGTCTGGAGAACTTCCCGCTGCATGGCTTCGCGCAGAATCAGCTCTGGCTCGCGGTCGTCGCTCTCGCCGTCGAGCTGACCGCCTGGATGCAGACCCTCGCCCTCGCCGGGAGCGATGCTCGGCGGTGGGAGCCGAAACGTCTACGACTGCGCCTGTTCTCGATCGCAGGACGGATCGCCCGCCACGCCCGTCGAACACACCTGCGGTTGTCTGCGCACGCACCCTGGGGCCATCTGATCGAGGTTGTCCTCACTAGGCTGGACGCCCTTCCCAACCCGCTCTGACCTGCATAAACCCGACCACACCAGACGAAAGACGCACCACCTCCGAGGCCGTGGACCCGGACGCCACCGACCGCGTCGGACGACTCGTCTTTGCTCGACACCGGGTCGGCGTCGGGCAACAACCAATCCGGAGCGCTCAGGTCGACACGTGGGACTCACGAAAGATTGAGGTTAGCCCCGACTTGGGTGTCCCATCCAGAAGGTGAAGCTTGAAGCGGTCCAAGGACCTGGACTACACGATCGCGATCATCCCTCTCCGCAGACTGGAACATCGGCTGTGATGATCGGCTCGTCGATGAGCGGTTGTATCGGCACGCGTGGTGCTCCTGGATATGTCGGTTCGACCAATTCATAAACAATCTCGACGGTTTGTCCCTGCGGTATCGGAACTTGTGCATTGAACATGGGATGCCCCAGTTCGGTGCTGTTGAACACGAATGTCGAGGCGCCATCCACGCTCGTCTTAGTAAGCTTGGCGCCTTGTGTCGCTAGGAGCGCAATGTCTGTGAGATTGGTGCCGACTGGTGCGCCGATTGGATTGTCGAACATTCCTGCGACATATCTTGTGTAATCCCCTGGAGGCAGTTGGTTTTTAAGGCGAACCGTGACTGTCGAATTACGTGTCTCACCTTCGCAGGAACCCGCGGTGTACTCGATCTCCCGCTCAAGGTAGTAGTCGAGCTTGTTGCCGCCGAGGTTGTTGATCACCACACCTGCGTACGGCGCAGGATCGTCCGGGACAACGTGGCCCAACGCGGTTCCGGCGAGCACTTCTTGTTCTTCAGGAACAGAGCTCCACACCGACAGCCTGCCCTCGCCGACTGCACGCCCAAGCGCTTCCAAGAGTGCCTGCGGCTTCGAGATACTGCCGGTCAACTTCTCGACCACCGTCTTGGCGACCGTCTCGAGATACGCCTTACGCGCAGCCTGATCGTCGCCAAAACGGGAATATGCGGTCGATTCGGTCAATTCAACCACGTTGTCTGCAGTGATCTTCTCCCCGCTCGGCAGGGTCACGTCACCGACAACCTCGAGGACATAGCTCAACGCCACAGGGTCGGTCGCAATGGCACCATCAACGCGCTCGCCGGTTTCCTGCTCCCACATCGACTGCCAGATCTGACCGGCGTAGGGGAAGTGTGAACTGACGTTGCTGTTACGGAAATCTTGAGTGGCGCGGCTGTGGCCGTAGGCCTGTTTGAAGTCAGGTCCGAGATCGAGGGGTGCGTAATCGAACTCGAGATCGCGGTTGCTGGCGACGTCGTCGATGCTCACTGCGCCATCGTTCGCCTGGGCCACCGCGAACCCGCCCAGCAGTCCGCCGGTCCCACGCGCCTCGGCGTTGGTTTGGAAACCGATGAAGTAGCTGCGCGGTCCATCCGCACCCAGCATCGCGGGCGCGATTTTCGCCGCCGTCGACGTATTATTGAGCAGGCCAGACAATTCGGACACTTGATCTTGGAGGTCCAGGCGTGCGTCGTCGATCAGTCCGAGATATGTGCTGTCGACCGCCTGCGCCTGCGTGTCGAGGTCCGTGATCGAGGCGGACGTGGTTTCCAGCACCGGCGCGGCGTCGCGAAGTGCCGCGAGATTGATGCGCGCACCGTCGAGAATCAGTTGATCCGGAGACACTGCACTGCCTGCATCGACCGCGGGAAGCAGCACATCGTGTGTGAGACCACTCACAATCGTGGTCATTTGCCGTGTCGTATCGAAGGGGCTGCCCAACCATGGAACCGCGCCGGCCACGCGCCACGGGAACGAATCAACCGAACCCTGCGCCTCCTGTGCGTAGCGATCGGCATCGCCGGCTGTGCGCGTTGCGGCGTCGGTATCGCCCGACAGCAAAGCATCTTTCGCCTGCACGGCGAAATCCTGCGCCTTCTCGAGGCTCGACTTCGCCTGTAGGCCTTCATATCCGAGCCACCCGAAGAATCCGACCACGACGAGAATGCCGACACCGCTGCCGATCTGCACGCGCCGACGCTTCCCGCGACGTGCTGCAATCTCCTCATCGGACAAGCGTCGACGCACCTTGCGTCGACGCCCATCGGACGAATCTGACTCACCGGTAACATTGTTCACGCGGCCTGTGCCCCCTTCGAGTTTCTTCGCCGGAACGATAACCGAGATTCAAGTTGGCTGTCTGTTCAAGTGGTGAGCTTCCATAACCCCGGATATACTTTGTTCTGTTGATCGTGGCAACGGTGTTGGGAGGCATCAGCTGCGGTTTGTCGGGGCGGTAATCAGCGTAGCTATCGCGCCTCGGAGTATGTGCATTTGTCGGGTGAGGCGAGGGAGCGTGGTGCATAGACTTCCGCTGTCCCCAAGCCAGCGGGGGCTATGGTACGCCCAGGTATTGAACCCGGGCGTGCCCTTTATTACTGCCCAGTACTTGGAGTTTCGGGGCAAGCTCGATCACCGTCTCGTAGCAGAAGCCATGGTCCAGGCTGCGCGCGATGTGGAGTCCGGCTTTCTTTTTCTCGCCGAGGGCGACGGTGTTCCAGATCAGTTCGTGGATATCGAATATGACGATAATGTCCCATATGTCGATTTGCGCGGCTTCGATGATCCGGAGGCGACCGCGCATCGGTGGATGACCGAGCGCTTCTCGACACGAATGGATCTCTTCCGAGATCGGCTCATCGCGAGCGTGTTGCTGCATATCGACGACGAGCGGTATTTCCTGTCGAGCTACGTCCACCACATTGCGCTCGACGGCCATGGCGGAATGGTGCAGCTGAGCCGCGCTGCCGAGCTGTACTCGGCGCGGATCGCGGGCGAAGAGACGCCGCCGGTCAAGTCTTTGCCGATCGAGAAGATCATCGAGTTCGAGGCCGCATACATCGGGTCGAAGCGACAGGCCGGCGACCGGGAGCATTGGGCGCAGCGCTTGGCGGATCTACCCGAGCCGCTCTCACTGATCGGCGAAGTTGCTCCGCCTACGATGCCCGCGCGGCGCTCTGCGACTGCTGTGTCGATCGAGCTGTCGGATGCGATCACCGACCGGGCACACGAGCTGAACGCCACAGACGTCCCGATTGTCCTGAGCGCATTCGCCGCATTCCTGGCGCGCACCAGAAGCACCGACGATGTAGTTCTGTCGCTTCCGGTCTCGGCTCGGACCACTGCTGCACTGCGGAGATCCGGCGGTGCGGTATCCAACGTGGTGCCGCTGCGCGTGCACCTCGATCTGTCGGCGTCGGGAACCGATTTGATCCGCAGCGTTCAGGTGGAGCTCAACGGCGCGTTGCGTCATCAGCGGTATCCGTATGCCGACATGCTCGCCGACCTCCGCGCACTCGGCCGCGAACACACCGAGACGCGAAACGCCTTCGGGCCCGTCGTCAACGTCATGAATTTCCATCAGCCGATCGTCTACGGCGACGTGCCGGCCGATTACCACGTGCAGTCCACCGGACCCGTCGACGACCTGTCGATGAATGTGTATGCGGGAATTCCGGGTAAGACCCTCCGCGTCGACTTCGAAGCCAATCCCAACCTGTACACGCAGGACTACCTCGATTTCCTGCACCGCAGGTTCCTCGACTTCCTCCTGCACTTCGTCAGCGACCCGTCGGCACCGGTGGGCGATCTGCCGTTCGCCACCGCCGACGAACTCGACGGCATCACCCCGGCGCGCGGCAAGGGGGCACCTGCCCCGCAGTTGCTGCCCAACCTGCTCACCGCACACGCAGACAGCGACCGCACCGCCGTGCGCGACCGCGACCGTTCGCTCACCTATCGCGAACTCGACGCCCGCTCCGACGAACTCGCCCACCGACTCGTCGCTGCCGGTGCCGGTCCCGAAGACCGCGTCGCGGTGCTGCTGCCACGCTCGATCGACTCGGTGATCGCGCTGTGGGCCGTCGCGAAGACCGGCGCCGCCTACACTCCGATCGACCCGGAACTTCCCGAGATCCGCCTCGCCGAACTGCTCACCGACGTGCCGGTTGCCGTCGTGGGTGCGCAGCCGCTTCCCGCACACGTCGCGCGGGTCGCGCCCGCCGCAGACCGGGAGACGTCCGAGAAGTTCACCGCCGCGCACCGGCTGCGCGCGCTGCACCTCGACAACCCAGCGTGGGTGATCCACACCTCCGGCTCCACCGGCACACCGAAGGCCGTCGCCGTCGGGCACCGCGGTATCGCTGCGCTGGTGACCACCCTGCGCGACCGCTACAACGCCGACGCCGACTTGCGCGTGCTGCACCTCGCCGCACCCAGCTTCGACGCGTCGCTGCAAGAACTACTGCTGGCATTCGACGCGGGCGCCACCGTCGTCCTGTGTCCACCCGACGCCGTCGGCGGCCCCGCACTCGCGACACTGCTGCGCACCGAACGCGTCACCCACGCCATCACCGCACCGGCCGTCCTCGCCGTCACTCCCGAACACGGGTTGCCCGATCTCACGATGCTCGACGCCGGCGGCGAATCGCTGCCGCAGGCCGTCGCCGACCGCTGGTCGCCGGGCCGCACCATGCTCAACGCGTACGGCCCGACGGAAACCACAGTCCTCGCGACACTCAGCGCGCCACTGGAACCCGGCGCCGGTGTTCCTATCGGTCGGCCGATCGACGGCATGACCGCCGTGGTCCTCGACTCCCGCCTGCACCCCGTGCCTGTCGGAGTGTCCGGCGAGCTGTACCTCGGGGGAGACGCCGTGGCCCGCGGCTACCTCGGTGCACCCGCACTCACCGCCGAGCGGTTCGTCGCGTCCCCGTTCGGTGGTCGGATGTACCGCACGGGCGACGTGGTGCGCTGGCACTCCGACGGACAGCTCGTCTTCCTCGGCCGCGCCGATCAGCAGGTGAAGATCCGTGGCCGCCGCATCGAACTCGGCGAGATCGAAGCGGCCCTGACCTCGTTCGACGCCGTGCGCGCCGCCACTGTGGTGGTGCGCGGCGAGCACCTCGCCGCGTACGTGGTGGGCGACGTCGACGTTCCCGACCTCACCATCCACCTCGCGGAACAACTCCCCGGCTATCTGCGGCCCACGTCGATCACCGTGCTCGACGCCCTGCCGCTCACCCCGGGTGGCAAGGTCGACCACCGTGAACTACCCACCCCCGCAGCCGCATCTGCCGGGTCGAAGCCGCTCAGCGGTCCCACCGAACTACTTGTGGCCGAACTGTTCACCGACCTCACCGCCGCCGACAACGTGGGCGGCGACGCCGACTTCTTCGAACTCGGTGGCCACTCTCTCGGTGCCGCGCAGCTCGCCGCGCGCCTGGGTGCTGCACTCGGCCGCGACGTGCAGCTCCGCGATGTGTTCGAGCACCCCACCGTCACCCGGCTCGCTGCCGCAGCCGAGGCACGCCCGCTCGCCGCGTCGGGTCCGGTTGCGCTGGCCGAGACCGGGCCGGCTCCGCTGGCCCCGGCCCAGCAGCGACTACTACTTCTCGCCCGCGCGCACGGAGACCCCGCTGCCTACCACCTGCCGTTCGCCCTGCATCTCGACGGCGCACTCGACGTGCCGGCGCTGCAGGCCGCGCTCCTTGATGTGCTCGGTCGTCACGACATCCTCCGCACCGTCTTCTCGATCACGAGCGACGGACCGGTACAAGAGGTGCTCGGGATCGACGCTGCCGTCCCGACACTCGACCGTGAAGCCATCGATGAGGCGGCCGTCGATACGGTGATCAGGGAGTGGGCGGCCGCACCGTTCGATCTCACCTCCGACATCCCGTTCCGCGTCCGACTGCTTCGCGTGGCCGAGGATCGGCACGTGCTCGCGGTGGTCGCCCACCACATCGCGCTCGACGGCGCGTCGTTCGTGCCGCTCACCACCGACGTCGCCGTCGCATACGCCGCGCGCGTGGACGGGCAGGCACCCGCGTGGGAGCCGTTGCCGCTGCAGTACCGCGACTACGCCCGCTGGCACCGCGACCGGCTCGGCAACACCGCCGACCCCGCGAGCCTCGCCGGCCGCGAACTCGCCTACTGGAGCACCGCCCTCGCCGGGCTCGACGCCGCAGCGCCGCTGCCCACCGACCGTCCGCGCAACGGCGGGTTCGGCCCGGCCTCCGCGGTGGAGTTCACGGTGCCCGCCGACCAGGTCGACGCACTGCGCTCGATCGCTTCTGCCCACGACGCCACCGTGTTCATGGCCGTGCACGCCGCGGTCGCGGTGTGGTTGTCGGCGTGGACTTCCGGCCGCGACATCGCGATCGGCACCGGCACGGCCGGCCGCGACCATCCCGACCTCGACGCCCTCGTCGGCATGTTCGTCGGCACCGTCGCACTGCGCCTCCACGTCGACCCCGCCGCGCCTTTCACCTCGCTGCTCACCGCGGCCCGTGACACCGACCTCGACGCATTCGCGCACGCCACCGTGCCGTTCGAGCAGGTCGTCGACGCACTCGGGTTCAGCCCGTTCAGCGTGATGCTCGCCTACGACAACGTCGACGTCCCCGACCTCGAACTTCCGAACCTGACGGTGCGGCCGCAGGAAATCGGCTCGGCTCGAGCACGGTTCGACCTCGAGATCTCGATACGTGCCATGCCCGACGGGTCTTTGACGGGCCGCCTCGTCTACGACACGACATTGTTCGACCACACCACCATCGCCACGTGGTCGCAGCGACTGGGCACGGTGCTCGAACACGTCGCGCAACACCCCACTGAGCCGGTGAGCGACGTCGACCTCGGCGCCGTCCCCGTGACGGTCGCCGAACCCGGACCGGAAGCCACCTTCGCCGACATCATCGAACGTTCCGCGGCGCGGGTCGTCGAACCCGGCGGCGAGCCGCTCCGCATCGCGACCGCCGCCCGGCCGCTGGCGTGGACGTTGCTCGGCAGGGGAGTGGGAGCCGAAGACCGTGTCGCGGTGATGGTGCCGCGCGGCGTGTCGTCGGTGATCGCGGCCGCCGCCGTGACTCTCACCGGCGCGGCGTTCGTGCCCGTCGACCCCGCCCAGCCTGCCGCCCGCATCAACGCGTTGCTCACCGACTCCGGCGTCGAGTACGCGATCGCCGGCCCCGACGTGCCTGTGCCGTCGGGTGTGGAGATCGTGCCGTTCACGCTCGACGGCGACACCCGTGAGATCACCGATGCCGACCGCGTGCGACCGGTGCATCTCGACAACCTCGCCTACCTCGTTTACACCTCCGGGTCGACGGGTAAGCCGAAGGGCGTGGCGGTCGCGCACCGCGGACTCGGGCCGCTCGCACAGTCGTTCGTCGAACGTTTCGCATTGCACGACGACGCCCGCATCCTGCACTTCGCGAACCCCGCCTTCGACGGTGCCGTGCTCGAACAGGTGATGGCGTTGACCGCGGGCGGAACCCTCGTGGTGGCACCGCCCGATCTGTTCGGCGGCGACGAACTGCTCGAACTACTTCGTAGCGAGCGCATCACGCACTGGTTCACGACGCCGTCGGTGCCGACCCAGCTCGACCCGGCCGGACTCGACGACCTCGAAGTCCTCGCGGTGGGCGGCGAGAAATGGCCGGCGGAGACCGCGGAACGGTGGTCGCCGGGTCGCACGATGCTGAATGTGTACGGGCCCACTGAAACCACGGTGATCGCCACCGCCAGCACCCCGTTGCGGCCGGGAGGTGCGCTCACCATCGGGACCGGTCTCGTCGGCGTCACCGCGGCGGTGCTCGATCATCGCCTGCGACCCGTGCCCGACGGCGTGACCGGCGAGCTGTACCTCATGGGGCAGGGCGTGGCCCGCGGATACCTCGACGCACCCGCCCTCACTGCCGAGCGTTTCGTCGCCGACCCGTTCGGCGGTGGTCGCATGTACCGCACGGGCGACCTCGTGCGCTGGACCCGCGACCACGCCCTCGACTTCGTGGGCCGCGCCGACCACCAGGTCAAGATCCGCGGCTTCCGCATCGAACTCGGTGAAATCGACGCCGTTCTCCACGACCACCCGGGTGTGCGCACCGCCGTCACCGTCGTCCGAGACAGCGCACTCGCCGCGTACGTGCACAGCCCCGACATCCAGCTCGACGGACGCGAGATCCGCGACCGGCTCGCCACCCGCCTGCCGCGACACATGGTGCCCTCGACCGTCACCGTGCTCGACGCGGTGCCGCTCACCAGCACCGGAAAGATCGACCGCGCTGCACTGCCCGTCCCTGCCGCAGAATCCACCGCCGATCACGGGTTCCGGAGCGTCACCGAAGAACTCGTCGCCGGGATAGTCGCCGATGTGCTGGGGACGTCCGCCGTGTCGGGCGACGACGACTTCTTCGCGAGCGGAGGCAACTCGCTGCTCGCCACCACCCTCGCAGCCCGGCTCGGCGCGGTCGCGGGCCGGCGCGTGGGTGTGCGCGACGTGTTCGACAACCCCACCGTCGCCGACCTCGCCCGCGTGGTTGCGTCCTCCGGTTCGGTGGCAAACATCCCGCTCGTCCACAGCGACGACACCGGACACGCCGACAACCCGGGCGACGCACCGCTCGCCCCCGCACAGCAGCGAATGTGGCTCGTCAACCGGTTCGATGTCGCCGCCGGCACCGACGGTGGCGACCACATCGCCTTCGCCATCGACCTCGCCGCCGACACCGATCTCGACGCCCTGCGCGCCGCGTTCGCGGATGTGATCGCCCGCCACGAGACACTGCGCACCGTCTATCCCGATGCGGGTGACGGCCCGCGTCAGAACCTGCTCGACACGGTGGAACTCGATCTCGAGCCCATCGACGCTCCCGCCGAGCTCGACGATCGGTTGGACGAGTTCGCCCGTGCGCGTTTCGATCTCACCGTCGACGCGCCCGTCCGTGCGAAGCTCTACCTCACCACCGCCGGGTTCACGCTCGCTGTGGTGCTCCACCACATCGCAGTCGACGGTTTGTCGCTACTCCCACTAGGTCGCGACGCTGCGACGGCATATGCTGATCGTCGAGCCGGCGAGACCCCTGACCTCGCCGGCTCGTCGATCACCTTCCGCGACTACGCGCGTTGGCACACAGCCGTTCTCGGCGACGAATCCGACCCCGACAGCCTGGCCGCGAAGCAGCTCGCGTACTGGAAGCAGACGCTCTCCGGCGCGCCGCCGCTGCTCGAGTTGCCCACCGACCACCCGCGCGCACACAACATGGCCGGGACTGTGGGGCGGGTCGGGTTCACGGTGCCCGCCGAAGTGCATGCCGCGATCGACAAACTCGCCCGCGCCAATGACGTCACCCCGTTCATGGTGGTGCACGCCGCGTTCGCGACGCTGCTGTCGTCGCTCGCCGCGACCGACGACATCGTCATCGGCGCCCCCGTCTCGGGACGCACCGAGGCCGCGCTCGACGGCATGGTGGGCATGTTCGTCGGCACCGTCCCGCTACGCCTGTCGGTGCAGCCGCGGGCCAGTTTCACCGACCTGCTCGCCGACGCGCGCCGCGTGGACCTCGACGCGTTCGCGCACGCCGACGTTCCGTTCGACCGCATCGTCGACGCCGTGGGTGCGAGCACCAGCGGACACCACCCGGTGTTCCAGGTGATCCTCGCCTACGAGAGCTTCGGCATCGACACCTTCACCGTGCCCGGCGCGGCGGTGCGCGAGTTGCCGTCCGGCGCTGCGCGTGTGGACCTCGAACTGAACATCCGCGATCACCGCACCGACGCCGGTACGCCCGCGGGATTGACGGGCACGTTCACTTTTCCTGCGGAAATGTTCGAAAGTGAGACCTTGTTTGACTGGGGTACGGGGCTTGTGCGTACTCTCGACTCGGTTGCCGCGGATCCGGCTCGTCCGGTGGGCGGTATCCCCCTGCGTGGCGCCGACCACACCCCCGTCGGCGTCACGCTCCCGTCTGTGGCCACCTCGCCCCTCGACCTCCTCGCCGCCCGCGTCGCCGACGACGCGGAAGCCGTCGCGGTGTCCAACGCCGGCGAGACTCTCACGTACGGGCAGCTGTGGTCGCGCTCCGGTGGTCTGGCCGCGGTGCTGCGCGAACGGGGCATCGGCACCGATGACGTGGTGGCCGTGGCATTGCCGCGCTCGCTCGATCTCGTCGTCGCACTCCTCGCCGTCACGCGCGCCGGGGCGACATACCTGCCGGTCGACGTCACCCACCCCGCACCGCGCCTGCGAGCGCTGTTCGACGATGCGTCGCCGTCGGTTGTGCTCGCGCAGAGCAGCTTCGAGGCGCCCGTGCCCGCGCTGCACCTCGACGACCCGGAAATCGCCGCCCGCATCGACGACGGCGCCGACTTCGACACCCCCATCCCCACGGACAGCGGCGCCTACCTGATCTACACGTCCGGTTCCACGGGCACCCCGAAGGGTGTGCTCGTCACCCACCGCAACCTGGCGACGCTGCTCGCCGCGACCACGTTCGATTTCGGCTGCGTCCCGGGCGATGTGTGGACGCTGTTCCACTCACCTGCCTTCGACTTCTCGGTGTGGGAGATGTGGGGCGCGCTCACCACGGGCGCGCGACTCGTCGTGATCGATCACCACACTGTGCGCGATCCCGCCGCATTCGCCGACCTGCTTGCCCGCGAGCACGTTACGGTCCTGAGCCAGACACCCCGCGCCTTCTACCAGCTCGCCGACCTCGACGTGTCGCTGCCAGACCTGCGGCTCGTGATCTTCGGCGGCGAGGCGCTCGACCCCACACGCGTGATGCCGTGGGCGCGGCGGCACCCGCACGTGCACGCGGTCAACATGTTCGGCATCACGGAAACCACCGTGCACGTCACCGCCGGGGAAGCCACCGCCGCCGGCATCGGTAGCCCGATCCCGGGGATGGGCGTCGACGTCCTCGATGTGTCGCTGCGGCAGGCCTTGCCCGGCGCGATCGGCGAACTGTACGTCACCGGAGATCAGCTGGCGCGCGGCTACCGCGGCCGACCCGGACTGACCGCGGCCCGGTTCGTCGCCGCACCCGGCGGTGCCCGCCGCTACCGCACCGGCGACCTCGCCCGCCGCGACCGCTCCGGCGGCTTGCGCTATCTGGGCCGCGCCGACCATCAGATCGAACTGCGCGGCTACCGCATCGAACCCGGCGAGATCGAAGCCGCCCTCCTCGACTGCGACGGCGTCACCCAGGCCGCGGTGCTGCTGCGCGACGACATGCTCGTCGCCTACCTCGTGGGCGGCGACAGCACCGCCGCGCTCAGCGAACTGCGCCGCACCCTGCCCGACTACCTGGTGCCCGCGGCCGCCGTGACACTGGACGCCTTGCCGCGCACCGCCAACGGCAAACTCGACCGCGACGCCCTGCCGATGCCCGAGGTCACGAGCGCCGGGGGAGCGGCACCGCACGGACCCGTCGAAGAACTCGTCGCCGAAGTGGTCGCCGGGCTGCTCGGCGTCGGCGCGGTGCACAGTGCCGCGGGACTCTCCGCGACCGACGACTTCTTCCACCTCGGCGGCAACTCACTGCTCGCCACCCGCCTCGCCGGGCACCTCACCGACATCACCGACGTCGACGTCACCGTCCGCGACATCTTCGACGCCCGCACCGTCGCCGGGCTCGCCGCGGTCATCACGGAGAGAGCAGGCACCGGTCGCTCGCGGCCGCAACTGGTCGCGGGGGACGGTCTCGCACCGATGTCCGCAGCTCCGATGTCCGCAGCCCAGCAGCGCCTGTGGTTCGTCAACCGCTTCGACCCGGCCTCTCCCGGCTACAACCTGCCGTTCGCGGTGCAGCTCGACGGCGATCTCGACGTCGCAGCCCTCGCCGCCGCCCTCGGGGATCTCATCGAACGGCACCGCACACTGCGCACCGTGTACCCCACAGCAACCGAGCAGGTGCTGCTGCCTGCCGAGCCCGTCGTTCTCGACCCCATCGCCGTCCCCGATGACGCGCTCGGCGAGTTCGTCACCGAATTCGCCTCGGCCGGATTCGATCTCACCGTCGATCGGCCGTTGCGTACGCGGCTGTACCGGACGGCACCCGAGCGGCACGTGCTCGTGGTGGTGCTGCACCACATCGCCGCCGACGGATGGTCGCTCACCCCGCTGCTACGCGACATCGCCGTCGCCTATGAGGCGCGCCATGTGGGTGTGGCGCCGTCGTGGTCGCCGCTGCCGGTGCAGTACAGCGACTTTGCGCGGCGTCAACGCGCGATCGCCGACGAACAGCTGCCGTATTGGCTCGACACGCTTGCCTGCCTGCCCGAGGAAACGACACTGCCGAGCGATCGGCCGCGTCCGGCGGAGCCCACCGGACACGGCGCCGCGCACGTCGTCTCCCTCGATGCCGAACTCGTCGACGGTGTGCGCGACCTCGCCCGCACAGGACACGCGACGCTGTTCATGGTGCTGCATGCCGCGCTCGCGACCCTGCTGCACCGACACGGCGCCGGCCGCGACATCCCCATCGGCACCGTGGTCTCCGGTCGCGGCGAACCACAACTCGACGACCTCGTGGGCATGTTCGTCGGCACCCTCGTGCTGCGCACCGACGTGAACCCGGATGCGACGTTCACCGAGTTCCTCGAACAGGTACGCAGCCGCGACGTCGGCGCCTACATGCACCCCGATGCGCCGTTCGAGACGCTCGTCGAACACCTCAACCCCGTGCGCAGCGCAGCGCGGCACCCGCTGTTCCAGGTGTCGCTGTCGCTGAACCGGCCCACCGTCGACGCCGTTGACACCGCTAACACAGTCGACACCGCCGCACTGCCCGGAGTGGACGTGTCGGTGCTGCCGGTGGACACCCGCCACACCCAGCTCGACCTGCAGATCACCGCCACCCCCACCGGTTCGGGCCTCGACCTCGAATTCTTCTACAGCACAGACCTGTACGACGAGGAAACCATCGCCGCCGCCGCCGACCGGTACTCGGCGATCCTGCGTGCCGCCGTCACCGACCCGCAGGTCCGGCTCGGCGACATCGACCTGATCGACGGTGGGAACCCGGTGGTGGAGGGACGTTTCGCCGCGTCGACCCGGTCGCTGCGGCAGCGCCTCGCCGCCGGCGCCGACTTCGGCGGCGACCACGTGGCCGTGCGCGACGGCGACCGCGAACTGACCTACCCCGAACTCCTTTTCTACGCGGACGATCTCGCTGCCCGCCTCCAGGACGCCGGTGTACGCCCCGGTGATGCGGTGGCGTGTGCGCTGCCGCGGTCGCTGGAGTCGGTGCTCGCAGTGTGGGGCATCGTCCGCGCCGGGGCCGCTCCGATGCTCGTCGACCCCGCCCAGCCCACCGCGCGCCTCGCCGCGATGCTCGACGGCGTCGCCGCCGGTGTGGGCGAGAGCAACCATCTGCCCGGCACCGTGACGTGGGTGCCCGTCGACAACGGCACCGAATTCGATCCCGTCCCGGTCTTCGAACCGGCGCCCGATTCGCCCGCGTACTACGTGTTCACCTCCGGCACCTCCGGAAACCCCAAGGGCGTCACCATCACCCAACGCGGTATGAGTGCGTTCGCCGACGATATCAACCAGGATCTCGGTGCCGTCCCCGGCGACCGCGTGTTGCACGTGGCGGCACCCAGCTTCGACGCAGCGATGCTCGAGATCCTCACCGCAGGTCTGTCCGGTGCGACGCTGATCGTGGCCGACGCCGACAGCTACGGCGGCGCCGCCCTCGCCGACCTGCTCGACCGCGACGCCATCACCCACGCGGTGATGACACCGTCCACCCTCGCGACCGTCCCACCCCGCGACCTGCCGCACCTGCGGGTGCTCATGCTCGGCGGCGACCGCCTCACGTCCGCGCTCGTCGACCGCTGGGCGCCGGGACGCACCCTGATCAACAGCTACGGCCCCGCCGAAGCCACCATGTTCGTCACCAACTCGAAGCCGCTGCACCCGGGCGACGACATCGTGATCGGTAAGCCCGTGCGGTCGTCCTCGGTGGTCGTGCTCGACGACCGGCTGCGGCCCGTGCCCATCGGCGTGATCGGCGAACTGTATGTGGGCGGCGGACGCCTCGCCACCGGCTACCGCGGCGGCGCTGCCCGCACCGCCGAACGTTTCATCGCCGCACCCGGCGGCACCCGCCGCTACCGCACCGGCGACCTCGTGCGGTGGCGCCGCGACGGCACCCTCGAATTCCACGGACGCAGCGACAATCAGTTCAAACTGCGCGGTGTGCGCATCGAGCCCGGCGAGATCGACGCGACACTGTCGGCCCTGAGCGGCATCGATCGCTCTGTCACGTTGCCGCGCAACGGGATTCTCACGTCGTATGTGACACCCGCCGGCGTGGACGTCGACGACGTGCGACGCGCACTGCGCGACGTGCTGCCCGCACATCTCGTGCCCACGGTGATCGTGCCGCTCGAGACGATCCCGCTCACCGCACACGGCAAGATCGACGTGGCGGCGCTGCCCGCGTTGTCGTCGTCGGGTTCGTCGGAGCCGGCGACCGGGACCGAGATCACGGTGGCGCGGGTGCTCGGTGATCTCCTGGACAGGGGCACGATCGGTCGCGACGACGACTTCTTCGCCCTCGGCGGCAACTCGCTGCTCGCGACCGTGCTCGTCGGGCGTCTGCGCGACGAGACCGGCGTGAGCGTGTCGCTGCGGACGCTGTTCACCCACCCCACCGTCGAGGCGCTCGCCGCGGTCATCGATGCCGGCGGCGCCGAGCGCGAGGACGGGCCGGTCGCGGTGTCGCCGAGACCCGACCGCATTCCGCTCGGCCGCGCCCAGCGTCGCCTGTGGGGTCTGGGCGCTCTCGCACCCGACGCCTACCGCCTGCACAGCACCGTTCAGTTGCGCGGACCACTCGACGTGCTCGCCCTCGAAGAAGCCCTCGACGACGTGACGCAGCGCCACGAGATCCTGCGCACCGACTACGTCGTCGACGGTGACGGCGTGCACCAGGTGGTGACCGGTAGGGGGCGGTGGTCGAGCCGCCTCGAACCGGTCGCGGAGAACCTGCACGTACTGCACCTCGACGTCGACCACTCCATCGCCGACGGCGCCTCACTGCGCCCGCTGTTGCGCGACCTCACCGTCGCCTATCTCGCACGCACCGCGGGCACTGCGCCGAAGTGGCAGCCGCTGCCGCTGCAGTACGCCGACTACGCACTGTGGGAGCAGGATCGCGGAGTGCCGGCAGCCGACATCGAGCACTGGCAACGCGCCCTCGACGGTCTCGTCGTGACCGAGCTGCCCGTCGACCACACCGGCGCAGAGGCTGTGGCACAGCGCCTCGACTTCGAGATTTCCGCCGACG
This sequence comes from Rhodococcus sp. NPDC060086, assembly GCF_042730275.1. Taxonomy (NCBI): domain Bacteria; kingdom Bacillati; phylum Actinomycetota; class Actinomycetes; order Mycobacteriales; family Nocardiaceae; genus Rhodococcus; species Rhodococcus sp. NPDC060086. The sequence continues at coordinate 83,599 of NZ_JBHWWZ010000016.1, read as the reverse complement.
TGCGCGACCGTGTCGCGGGGCTTGCGCGTGAGCACGGCGCCACCGAATTCATGGTGCTGCACGCCGCGCTGTCGGTGCTCCTCGCCCGCCTCGGCGCGCACGACGACATCGCCGTCGCCGCCGTGACCGGGGGACGTCACTGGGCGCAGCTCGAAGACCTTGTCGGCCCGTTCCTCGACACCCTTGTGCTGCGGGCGCGCGTGGCACCCGACATGCCGTTCGCCGGGCTGCTCACCCAGGTGCGCGACTTCGATGTCGCCGCGTTCGATCACACCGCCGTGCCGTTCGAGCAGATCGTCGCCGACATCCACGGCACACCGCAGGTGGCGCTGGCGCTGCAGGACTTCGGCATGGAGCCGCTGCAGGTGGGCGAGCTGACACTCGAAGCACAGGAAAGTATCGACGACACACCGAAATTCGATCTGCAGTTCTCGCTCGCGCCCGGCTCCGATGGTTTTGTCGGAACCGTGCTGTTCGACGCATCCCGCTTCGCCGAACCCACCGCAGCCCGGTTGGCCGAGCGATTCGTGACGATCCTCGATGTCCTCACTGCCGCACCCGATGCCGCGGTGGGCGATGCAAAGTTCACTGCGGTGGCCGAGCCGCTTGTCGGAGGCACACCCGCGGCCTTCCGCACCTTGCCGGAGTTGCTGCGCGCCACCGCCGCCGCGCACCCCGACCGCGAAGCAGTGCGCGGTGACGGCGTTTCGCTCACCTACCGCGAACTCGACGAACAGTCCGATGCGGTGGCCGACGAACTACGCGCGACCGGCGCCGGGCCGGGCCGGGTCGTGCGCATCGATCTGCCCCGCAGCGTCGACTACATCCGCATGCTGTGGGCCGTCACGAAAACCGGCGCGGCGTTCATGTCGTCTGCCGGCGCGGAGCCCACCGGCGTGGGCGAGCAGTGCCCACCCGATGTCGCCTACGTGGTCGCGACGTCCGGCTCCACCGGCACCCCCAAGCGCGTCGCCGTCACGCACCGCGGGCTCGCGCCGCTCGCCGCCGAGGTTCGGGCGCGGTACCGGGTCGCGCCCGGGGACCTTGTACTGCACGGATATTCACCCGCATTCGACGCCGCACTGCTCGAACTGCTCCTCGCGCACACGAGCGGGGCGACGCTGGTCGTCGCACCACCCGACGTGTATGCGGGGGCCGACCTTCATCACCTGCTCGTCGACGAGCACGTCACGCACTACCTCTCGACACCCACGGTGCTCGGCACCCTCGACCCCGGCGGGCTGCCCGATCTGCGTGTCGTCGCGTCCGGTGGCGAATCGCTCTCGCCCGCACTGGCCGCACGCTGGGCCGCAGGCCGCACGATGCTCGACGCATACGGACCCAGCGAAGCGACGATCATCTCGACCCTCGTCGAGATCACCGGCGACGCCCCGGCCGGCATCGGCAGCCCGGTGCCCGGCACCGTCGCCCACGTCCTCGACACCCGCCTGCGGCCGGTACCGGACGGCGCCGTCGGCGAGCTCTACCTCGCCGGTGCAGGACTGGCCGCCGGCTACCTCGATGCACCCGCCCTCACCGCCGAGCGTTTCGTCGCGGCGGCGGACGGCACCCGCATGTACCGCACGGGCGACCTCGTGCACCGCACCGGCGATGCCCTCGCCTACCGGGGTCGCACCGACCGCCAGCTCAAGGTGCGCGGCGTGCGCATCGAACCCGGCGAGCTCGAAGCGTCGCTGCTCGCACAGCCCGACGTGCGGCACGCTGCGGTGCTCGCGCTCGGCGGCACGCTGGTGGCGTTCGTCGCCGGACACGAGCTGACCGCGACGAACGTGCAGGCATCGCTGTCGCTGGTGGTGCCGCCGCAGCGCATGCCCGGTCGTGTGCGGGTTGTGGATGCACTGCCGCTCACCGCCAACGGCAAGCTCGACGTGGCGGCGCTCGAATCATTCGATGCCGCACATTTGGTTGACACTGGGCAGCCGTTCGACGATGTGGTGGTCGACGACCGCTCGCTCACCGACGCCGAAGACCTCGTGGTCACCGTCGCCGAGCACGTGCTCGGTGTGCGGCCGTCTGCGCATCGCGGATTCTTCGCGGCGGGCGGCGACTCGCTGTCGGCCGTCGTGTTCGCCGCGCGCCTCACCGACGCTTTCGGAGTGGACGTGCCCGTGCGTTCGGTGCTGCACGCCCCGACCCTCGTGGCGCTGGCTCACAGCATCGGTGAAGAAGATCCGCGGATCCCGTTGCAGCACTACGATGTCGATGGGCCTACTCCTCTCGCGCCCGCGCAGCGACGACTGTGGCTGCTGAGCCGCGTCGACCCCGACACGACCGCATACGTCGTGCCCGTCGTGCTCGCACTCGCCGGCGAACTCGACGTCGACGCATTGGCCGCGGCGGTCGGCGACGTGATCGACCGCCACCGCATCCTGCGGACCGCACACACCGACGCCGGTCAGGTACTGCTCGACCCGCCTGCGCTCGAACAGCTCTCGCACACCGACATCGATGCAGGGATTGCCGAGATCACCGCGACACCGTTCGACCTCGCCACCGAGGCGCCGCTGCGGATCCGGTTGCTGGACGTCGAGCCCGGCAGGTGGATCCTCGCCGCCGCAGTGCACCACATCGCGTTCGACGGCGGTTCCGTCGGCCCGCTGCTCGACGACCTGTCGCGTGCCTACACCGCCCGTCTCGCCGGAAACGCACCGCAGTTCACGGAGCTGCCCGTCTCCTACGGCGACTACGCGCGCTGGCAGCACGACCTGCTCGGCGACCCCACCGATCCGACGTCGCTCGCCGCGCGGCAACTCGACTACTGGGCGACGATCCTCGCGGGCGCGCCCGACAGCCCGCTGCCACTGCCCACCGATCGGCCGCGACCCGCGCGCCCGACCCACCGCGGCGCGCAGACCGTCGTCCACCTCGCCGCCGACCTCCACCACCGGCTCCGCGAAACCGCACGCAACCACGACGTGACCGTGTTCATGCTGGCCCACGCCGTGCTCGCGGCACTGCTCGCGCGTCGCAGCGGCCGCGACGACATCACCATCGGCACCGCCGTGGCCGGTCGCGGCGACCCCCAGCTCGAGCACCTCGTCGGCATGTTCGTCGGCACCGTGCCGCTGCGCACCGTCATCGAACCCGCCCGGCCGTTCGACGCACTGCTGCGTGACGTGCGCGCCACCGACCTCGGCGCGTTCGCCCACGCCGACGTGCCGTTCGAAGAGGTGGTCGCGAAGGTCGCGCCGACGCGCGAGCAGGCCTACCACCCGCTGTTCCAGGTGCTGCTCACCCACCGCGCCGTAGCCGACGAGACGCTGCCCCAGCTGCCCGGACTGCGAATCACCGAAGCCGACGCCGGTGCGCCCCCCGCCCAGTTCGATCTCGTCCTCGAAGTCGTCGAACGGGGCGACCGCAGTGATATCGACCACGGGGGCATCGACCTGCGGCTCGTGCACGCCGTCGACCTGTTCGACACTGCCACCGCAGAGTCGCTGCTCGCGGACTACGTGTCGCTGCTCGGTGACGCCGTGGACCGTCCGGCACTGCCGGTCGGCGACCTCGCCGTCCCCGCACCCGCGCCACTGTCGACGCCCGCCGTGGAGCCCCGCACTTTGGTCGACCTGCTCGACGACGCCGTCGCGGAGCATCCCGGTGCCATCGCCGTGCAGGCCGGCCACGTCGTGTGGACGTACTCGGGGCTGTCCGCCCGCGCCGACGAGATCGCCGCCGACCTCGCCCGGCGCGGTATCGGCACCGGCGATATCGTCGCGATTTCGTCACCGCGCGATCAGCATTGGCCGCTCGCCGTGTGGGCGGTCGCCAAGAGCGGTGCCGCGTGGGTGTCGGTGGATCCGGCACAACCCGCCGCGCGCATCGACGCGATCCTGCGCGACTCCGGCGCCACCTACGGGCTCACCGTCGGTGCATACGGGCCCGGTAACGTCACCTGGCTCGACCTCACCGCCGACCGCGACGACGTGCTTGTGCCCGCAGTACCGGCCGTGCGCGTCGACGACACCGCCTATGTGATCTACACATCCGGCACGACCGGCACACCGAAGGGCGTCGAGGTGACGCACCGCGGGCTCACCGCCCTCGTCGACCTGCAGCGCGCACGCCTCGACGCGGCGCCCGGCGCGCGGGTGCTGCAGGCGGCGTCGCACACGTTCGACGCGGCCGTGTTCGAACTGCTCACCGCACACGCGCACGGCGGCACGCTGGTGATCGCACCCGAGCACACCTTCGCCGGTGAGCCGCTGCAGCAGTTGATCGTCGACGAACGCATCACCCACGCCAACCTCACACCCACCGTGCTCGCCACCCTGTCGCCCGACGTGGCGCCGCTGACCGTGGTCGCGGCCGGTGAATCGCTTACCTCGGCGCTCGCCCGAAAGTGGTCGGGGCACCGCTTGTTCAACGGATACGGCCCCACCGAGCTGACCGTCGGCGTGTCCGTCGGCGGACCCCTGCGCGGTGACGCGAAGCCCGGCATCGGAAGCCCGGTCGCGGGGGCCACCGCCCACGTCCTCGACACGCGCCTGCACCCGGTCCCCGTCGGCACGGTCGGGGAACTGTACGTGAGTGGCAGCGGGCTCGCCCGCGGCTACCGCAACCGAAGCGCAGATACCGCAACACGATTCGTGGCCGATCCGTTCGGTGTTCCCGGAGACCGGCTGTACCGCACGGGTGACCTCGTGCGAATCGGGCGGGACGGTCAGCTCGACCACGTGGGCCGCGCCGATGATCAGGTGCAGATCCACGGCATCCGCGTCGAACCCGCAGAGGTCGACGCCGTGCTCCTCGCCGACCCGCAGGTCGACGCCGCCGTCACCGTTGTCGTCGACAACCAGGCCGGCGACGCCGTGCTCGCCGCCTACGTGCAGGGCGGTGCGACGGTCGACAGCCTGCGACGACGCGTCGCCGCCCACCTCCCGCGACACCTGCGGCCCTCGAGCATCACCGTCGTCGACGCTCTGCCGTTCACGTCGTCGGGCAAGATCGACCGCGAAGCGCTGCCGACGCCCGACGCACCCGCAGTCGAATTCGTGCCGCCGCAGGGACCTCTCGCGCAGACCGTTGCCGCGATCTTTGCGCGGCACCTCGGCGTGCCCGCCGATACAGTCTCGGCCGATCGCGGATTCTTCGATCTCGGTGGAAGTTCCATCGCCGCAGTCGCACTGGCCGGCGACCTGCGCACCGAACTCGACCGCGACATTCCGCTCGAGTGGCTGTTCACCTCGTCGTCGGTCGACGAACTCGCGCACCGCATCGAACACGGCGGTGAGGCAACCGATCCGCTCGGTACTGTCGTCGAACTCACCGCAGGCGACGCACGTGCACCGCTGTTCTGCATCCACCCCATCAGCGGGCTCGCGTGGAGCTACCGGGGTCTCGGCGCCCACCTGGAGGGCCGCGCACTGTACGGCGTGCAGGCACTCGGGTTCGACGACCTTCCGGACAGTATCGGTGAACTCGCCGCGCGATATGTCGACGAGGTCCGTAAGGTGCAGCCCGTGGGCCCGTATCACCTGCTCGGCTGGTCGGTGGGAGGCACGATCGCCCACGAGATGGCCGTGCAACTGCGGGAGCGCGGCGAACAGGTGGGTGTACTCGCGTTACTCGACACCCTCACGCCCGAAACCCTTCCGGTCGGTGAATCACCCGAACCGGAACCCGAACTGGATTACGCAGCACTGCCCGCCGATCTCGTCGGCGACGTACTCGGGCGGGTCGACGCGGCAGCGCAGGCCGTCGAGACCGCCGCGCTGCGTCACACACCACGCCCCTACGACGGCGACATCGACCTGTTCGTCGCCACCCCAGATCTCGACCGGCATCCAGAGCTCGCTGCGACCTGGCAGCGATACGTGCACGGTCTCGTCGTCGAACACCCGGTGCCGTATACGCACTCGGAGTTGACCGGCGCGGACGCAGTCCGTTCGATCGGTCCGGTTCTCGCCACTGCGCTGGCAGACCGTGACGACTGTCCCATCGTGCCCGCTGGGTGCGCAGTAACCGCAACGAGGGAGACGCCCTGATGGAAGTACACGATTACCTGCGAATTCTGCAGGCGAGGTGGAAGATCGTCGCAGTGACGACGGTCGTCGCGGTCCTCGCCGCACTCGGAGCGTCACTACTGACCACTCCGCAGTACGAAGCGAAGACACGGATGTTCGTGTCGACGTCGTCGGGCGGATCGGTGCAGGAGATCTACCAGGGCAACCTGTTCTCGCAGCAGCGTGTCGCGTCGTACACCAAGCTGCTGACGGGCACGAACCTCGCCGAGCGCACCATCGAGACACTCGGACTCGCCGACGTGACACCCAACGAACTGGCCTCGAAGGTCACTGCGGCGTCGGCCCCCGACACGGTCCTGATCGACATGGCCGTGACCGACCCGTCGCCCGAGCGGGCGCGCGACATCGCCAACGCGATGTCCGACGAGTTCGTCGTCATGGTCCGTGAGCTCGAAACCCCCGAGAACGGTGGTCCTCCCACGGCGCGCGTCGTCGTGGAGACCCAGGCTGCGACACCGTCGGCGCCGGTGACACCCAAGACCATGCGCAACGTCGCACTCGGTCTGGCCGTCGGCGTGCTGCTCGGTATTGCCCTCGCGGTGCTGCGCGATCGCCTCGACAACACCGTCAAGGACCGCGGGACCATCGAGGAGATCGCCGGAGCCGGTGTGGTCGGTGTGATCCCGATGGACAAGGCGCGGCAGGAAGCGCCGGCCATCTCGTTCGCCGAAGCCAACAGCGGTGACGCCGAGGCTTATCGCGAAATGCGCACCAACCTGCAGTTCCTCGAGGTCGACCACCCGCCGCGCGCGATCGTGGTGACCAGTGCACTGCCCACCGAAGGCAAGACGACCACCGCGATCAACATCGCGCTGGTGCTCACCGAGGCAGGGCACACCGTCGCACTGGTCGAGGGCGACCTGCGTCGTCCGCGGGTGTCGAAGTACCTCGGTGTGATGGGCGGTGCCGGCCTGTCGACCGTGCTCGCCAACCAGGCATCGATCTCCGACGTCATGCAGACCACCAAGTACGACGGCCTGTGGGTACTGGGTGCGGGCGCGCTGCCGCCGAACCCGTCGGAGCTGCTCGGCTCCGAGCACGCCCGCGAGGTGCTCGAAGACCTGCGGTCGCGATTCGACTACGTCATCATCGACGCGCCGCCGCTGCTGCCCGTCACCGACGCGGCCGTGCTCAGCACCATCACCGACGGTGCTCTGCTCATCGCGCGGCACGGCAAGACCACCAAGGAACAGCTTGCTCGCGCCGTCGGCAACCTGCAGTCGGTCAACGCGACCGTGCTGGGCACGATCCTCAACATGACGCCGGCGAAGGGTCGCGGGGGATCGTACGAGTACCGGTACTACTACGAGGCCGACAAGCCGGCCACGCCTGCCGCACCGGTCGCGTCGCAGCCCGTCCCGGCCGCTCAGAAGGTGGTGCATCCGCCGGCGCCTCAGCAGCCCCGTCAGTTCGACAGCGAGCGTGCACCCAGTGGTCAGCATGCAACGCCCGCGCCGACACAGGCCATGCCGTACCGGACCAGCGGCGACTACCGGCCCGACAACGACGCGTGGAACGTGTCCGAGCAGTTCCCGCCCGCGCCGTCACGGCACAGCGACGACCAGTACCCGCAGCAGGCGTATTCGTCCGTGCCGGGCTTCGGGCCGAAGAACGGTCATGCAGCCGAGAGCCAGGCGACGCGGCCGGTGATCCAGGCACCGCGACGCCCGGTCGACGACTCAAACCCGGATTCGGGCAAGCAGGGGTAGCAGCAGATCGGCGATCTCCGAACCGACCACGACGAACGTCTCCTCGTCCTGGCCGATCGGATCGGTGATGTCCTCCGGCCCGGACTCGGCAGTGTGCTGAGTTCGGGCCGCTGCCAATTCTGCGACGGTGGTGGCGCCACTCGCCTCCATGAGGCGCGCGGCCTCACGCAGGGTGAAGGTCACGCGCATCTTGCGCGGTGCCACTTCGACGACCTTGTTGCGTTGCCGCTCGCTCATGGTGATGACCATGTCGGAATCTTCCGCGAGCTGGGGTGTGATGCGTTGGGCGACGAATCCGTCCGGGTCGCCGCCGAGCTGCTGAAGTACCAGCGCTGCGGTGGGCTCCATCCCGTGCCCGACCATGGCGCGGGTGCCTCCGCTGTGTGCCGTGAGATCGGTCCGGCCGGCTTCGGCCGCGTATGCGGAGGTCAGGCGCTCAGCGGTGGGCGAGCGGCAAACGTTTCCGGTGCACACAAAGAAGATCCGCATTGGGCGATCGTAGGGGACGCTGCCGGACATGGCCGGTGGGGGACAGGGCGATGTGGCGTTGCAAACATGTTGTATTTCGCGCGACCGCCACGCCGGTGAACAAAGTTCCAGGTGAGCGAGTAGTCGTGTCCGTTTCGTGACTGGAGGGTTGTCGTTACGTCTGGTAAGTGTGATTGGCACGGTCACGGTTTGCGCGCACACTGAACTCATGTGGTGGTGGATCGCGGTGGGGTTGGTGGCCTGGCTTGCAGTGTCGGTCGCGATCGCATTTGCTGTGGGTGCGTTCTTACGCGTGGCCGAACGCGAAGAGCAGCTCGTCGAATTGCAGCGTGAGCAACGCGATCACGTGCAGCCACCCCCTTCCGAGCTGACCCCGTGAATCAATAAAGAGACATTCCGGTTCTTCCCGACGTGCGGCGTCTCTTCGCCGCGACACGGATCGTTACCTGCGATAACGTGCAGATGAAGCTGTGCCTGACAGAGGTCGGTTTCGCGTGCCGCTCACGACGCGGACGCACCAGAAGAATTTTCGGGGAGGAAATTTATGAATTCTGTCGCGAAGAAAGCTGCCCTCACTGCTGCCGGTGCCGCTGCACTGGCGTTCGCGGTCCCGGGTGTCGCATCCGCTGCCGGGCCGAACGTCTCTGCCTCTGCTGACGACACCTCCATCACGGTGGACTTCGATCTGCCGCAGAACTCCGTCGAGCTCGGCGCCACCTGCGTCACCTACATCCTCGAGCCGGGCACCGTCGACACCGCGGCCCCGTCGGGCCGTATCGACAACCAGCCCGCAGGTACGAAGTTCTCGGTGAAGAACACCCAGACTTCGTCCGCCACCTACGTCAAGGACGGTGCACCCGCGCAGGCCGGCGCTCGCGCGATCACGCCGGGCACCTACGACGTCTACTGGGGTTGCCAGGACGCCTCGGGCACCACCTACGACAACATCTTCGACGCGTCGGGCCGCCCGTTCGCGAAGGATCCCATCACGGTGACCGTCGGCGGCGGCGAGGCTGCACCTGCCGAAGCTGCACCTGCCGAGGGTGCTCCCGCCGGTGCTGCTCCGGCCGAGGCCGCCCCGGCCCCTCAGAGTGAGGGCGAGGCCGCCCAGATCTCCGACGAGCCTGTGACGACGCCGGAACCGCCGGTCGACGAGCTGCCCATCGATCCGCTGCAGTGGTTCCTCGACTTCCTGCGCGACCTGTTCGCACCCGCGCCGCTGTCCTGAGGCGCGATCGTAGATGCGGCGACGCCTTCGCCTGAAGGCGTCGCCGTGGTGCGTTCACCGCGTAGTTTGGCAGAGGCCGATAGCGGCGCTATAGTGACGGCGGTCACCCATACGGGGCAGATGTGACCTGCGGCCGCCGGGCAAGCCGGCGTTGAGTGCGAGGATTGACTTGAGCACCTGCACCACCGATTCAACGTTCGACAGCTCCGCCGCACCGGGGAGCACCGAGTGGATAAAAGCCCACCTCGCGCGGATGGATGAAGACGTTCAGGGCGACGACATGGTCGTAGACCGACGTAACTGACACCATCCGCGTGCTGCGAAGTCAGCCGCGCGTTGTCCGCAGCGCGCGGCTGTCTGCAGTAGAAGCGTTCGGAGGCGAGATGGCCGGTGTCCCCGGTTTCGACGATCTCGACCTCGATGCGCTGTCGGCCCGCGCGGGAGCGAAGTGGGCGCAGGCGGTAGCAGATGGGTTGATCCCCTCGTGGGTCGCCGACATGGATTTCCCTGTAGCGCCGGAGATTCGGCGTGCGCTACACGATCGGATCGAGAGCAGCGACCTCGGATACCCCGACTGGTTCCGCGGAACACCGCTGCGCACGGAGTTCTGCAAGCGCATGACCTCGCGATACGGGTGGCAACCTGATCCGGATGCCGTCCGCGAGCAGACCGACCTCATCCAGGCATTGCAGATCATCCTGCATCTCGCCACCGCCCGCGGCGACGCCGTCGCGATCCAGACCCCGAACTACCCGCCGTTCCTCTCCACGCTGCGACGAATGGGTTTGCAGCAGATCGACTTTCCGTTCGTAGGAACCGGCGACGGGTGGGAACTCGACTTCGACACCTTCGAGCAGTCGGTCGCGCGGTACCGTCCCCGCGTCCTGATCCTGGTGAACCCGCACAACCCGACCGGACGGGTGCACACGCGCGACGAACTCGACCGCATCGCCGATATCGCCGAGCGATTCGACATTCTCGTCGTCAGCGACGAAATCCACGCCGAGCTGATCTACGAGCCGCACCGGCACATTCCGTTCGCATCGCTCGGGACAGATACCGCGGCACGGACGGTGACGATCACGTCGGCGAGCAAGGCGTTCAATCTGGCCGGACTACGCTGCGCCGTAGTACATTACGGACCGTCCGGTTTGCTGTCTCGGCGTGATGCCGAACCGTTCGATCTGTACGGCGCGGTGTCGGTGCCCGGAGTGGTGGCGACTCTGGCTGCGTGGCAGCACGGCGACGCGTGGCAGGCGGATCTGCTGCGGGTGCTCGAGCGCAATCGTCGACACGTGCACGAGGTGCTGCGGGCCGAGGTTCCCACCGCGCGACACCACCTTCCCGAGGCGACGTACCTGTCGTGGGTCGACGCCGGACCTCTCGGCCTCGATGATCCGGTGGCCGAGGTGCGTGAGCGCGGCGGCGTCCTCGTCGAGGGCGGTGCGCGATTCGGCCGCGACTACCGAGATCATGTGCGTATCAACTTCGCAACGTCGGACGCTCTGCTCGGGAGAATCCTCGACGGCGTGGTCGCGGGACTGACGACCGGCGGGCGCAGGAAAGCCCCGCCGGCGAATTGAGGGGGGAGGAGCCAGCGGGGCTCTGCGCTGCATCTCCTGTGTCGGGGAGGACTTCAGGGAGATACGGCCACCCGAAGTGGCCGTTGTCGAGTCTAAGTGACCATGATCGATTCGTCCAGAACCGAGACCGAATAGTGATGTAACGGTGAGACATAGGGAAACTTATAGTCTAATCGCCGACGCGGACGGGTACCGCGCGAGTGTCGTCGGGATGGCGCTGGGTCGACCCGGGCGTGGGTCGCCGACGCCGACGCCGACGCCGATTCCGGAGGGTGTACCAGCACCCCCACGCGGCGATGCACAGTCCCACAGCCGACAGCAGATCAGATTCGGTGAGCCCGTGATCGGGAGTCACCACATAGAGGACACGGCCTTCGATCGGGCCGTTGAGGAGAACCCACAAACCGGAAGCGACAGCGGCAGCGAGGCTCGACAGTAGATGCGGGCGGGCGAGGCACCACGTCGACGCCGCGAAGAGCGAGCACATGGCGACGAGCGAATAGAACTCGACGTTCTCCATGGGGCATCACCATCCTTCACGCTGCGTACCCGACCACTGTACTCAGCGCGACGCTGCGCCTGCCGTTCCTGCGAGGGTGTTCTGGGTAACTATCAGGCCTGTACCCCGGTGTGCTCGCGCTGCTCACGCATCCACTTCGGTGCGATGAAAATTCCTTCGGCCTCCACGCACACCCCGTCGGGCCCGGAGATGAACCCCGTCGCGAAGGCCTTGGAACCCTCGATCCGGTCGAGTCTGGCCTCGCAGTGCAGATCGCCGAGCGGAGTGGGACGCCGATATTTCACCGTCAGCGTGCCGGTCATTCCCGGAGCACCCGAGAAACGGGCCGTGTCGCCGAGGAGCTGATCGAGCACCAGGGCGGACACCCCGCCGTGGGCGAATCCGGCGGGACCCTCGTAGCCGGCGTGGAGATGGAAATCGGACCACACGCGGCCGTCGTCGTCGACCTGGAATTCGAGCGGCGGTGCGATCGGGTTGCGCAACCCCATCGCGGCGTTGCCCCACGTCCGGAAGCTGCCGGAATCGTTGAAACGCGTGCCGTACGGACCGGGGTCCCGATCGCGTTCGAGGATCGTCTTGGCCGCGGCAAGATGATTGCGAGCTTCGAGGATCTCGTCGTCATTGCCCCGCGACTGGATGGACAGCACGATGAGCTCGCGCAGATCCTGGGCCAGCGGCTGGTAACGCGCGGTCTGAGCTGCGATTTCCTTGTCGGACAACCCGTCGTTGACGTACAGCCGATAGGCGTCGAGCGAATCCATCATCGTCGGGGTTCTCCATGTTTCGTGCAGTCGGGCATCTGTCATCCGAACAAGCGACACGGGTCCTTGTCAACGTGAGTAGCCGCTGATCGGGACCGTTACGACCAGCGCGCGGGTGCTGGAGAGTCGGCCGAGAGAGGGCGCTGGTACGACAGGTCGGTGGTGTCGCGGGTTCCCTTCAGGAACGTCTGTTTCGTGAAGAAGGGGGACTGCAGAAGCGATGCGTCGGCCGATGCGCTCCACTCCACCGTCGACCTGCGCACCGCGATCCGCCACGTGCCGTCGCGCTTCTCGAGGCGGTCGATGTACCGACCGCTCATCAATTGCACTGTGGACGAGCCCTTTCCGAGCAACCCGACGATGACGTAACTCTCGGCGTGGGCGGTGTCGCCGACGATCTCGCATGTGTGGGTGGTGATGTTGTGGGTGTGGGCGTCCGCAGTGGCGGCATGCGTGGAGTTGGCCCAGCTCGCGTAGTCCTGCCCGCTGTTGATCGTCGCGCCGTGTTCGTCGACGCCGTCGTCGTGATAGGTGCCACCGAGTAGGTCGGTGTCGTGTCGGTCACATCCGCGCGCATGGTTCGCGATGCAGTCGAGAATCGCCGTCCTGTCCATCAGGTACTGCACGTTGCGTTCGAGGGCTGTCAGGTCGGTCATGCGACGGCCTCCTCGCCCACGAGGGTGGTGCGGTGCAGCAACCGCGGTGACGTGACCGAATAGGGCACCGCGCGGTGCAGCATGCCGGTGTTGTCCCACAGCACGAGGTCGCCGGGCTGCCAGTGGTGACGCAGCGAGAACCGCGGCTGCGTCGACCACACGAGGAGACGTCCGATCAGGCCTTTGCTCTGCTCCTCGGGCCACCCGACGACGTGCGATGCGGTGGCCCCGATCAGCAGCGACTTGCGGCCGCTGCGCCGCGTCCACACCAGCGGGTGCTCGCGCTCGGGCACCCGAGCCCACGCGGCCTCCTGCTCGGACGTCGGCTCGGGGTTGGCAAGACGCTGGGCCGCGGCGAAGCTGTGCACCACGCGGAGGGTCTCGAACTCGGCCTTGTCCTGGTCGGAGAGGGCCTCGTACGACGCGTACGTGTTCGCGAACTCGGTGTCGCCGCCCTCGTCGGACACCTGCAGTGCGGTCAGCAACGTGCCCTTCTGGGGGACCTCGTCGGTGGCGCCGTCGATGTGCCAGTGGAAGGTGCCGGCGTTGTACGACGCGAGCACCGTCTTCTTGGGGTCGAGGCTGATCGCGGACACCTCGGGATGGTCGTCCTGGCCTCCCATCCGCGGAACGACGACCTCCCCGAGCATGCGGCTCAGGTCGACCAGGTCGCTGTCGCTGATCTTCGCTTCGCGGAAGACGACGACGCCGTATTCGTCGACGAGCTCCTGGCAGCGCGCGGCGGCCTTCGGGTCGTTGAGTGCGTGCCCCGCGACGCCGGTGATCTCGGCGCCGATTTCTTCGGCGATGGGAGTGAGGTCGGGAAACATACGGTGCGGCCCTCCGAGAGCGAGAAGTAGATACCGTTTTTATGAGAGTACTATTCTCTCTGAACCTAAGTAAGGTTCTCATTGGAGGTTCGTGGTGCGGATCGGGTTGACGGGTGGCGGATCGACCACCGACAAGATCGTTCGACAGGCGCAGAAAGCGGAGGTCGACGGCTTCACCTCGCTCTGGTACGCGAGCACGGTTGCAGGCGACCCGCTCGCGGCGCTTGCCGTGACCGGTCGCGAAACCTCGTCCATCGAACTCGGTACCGCGGTGCTGCAGACATACCCGATTCATCCTCTGCTGCAAGCGAATCGTGTGGCGGCAGTGGCAGAAGCCATGGGCCGTCCCGGTTTCACTCTAGGGCTCGGGCCGTCGCACGAGAGTCTGGTGCGCGACGTCTACGGCATGTCGTACGACCGGCCCGGTCGAAACACCGAGGAATACATGCGCATCGTCACCGGGCTTCTGCACGGCGAGGACGTCGATTTCCAGGGCGGCGAGTGGAGTACCCGCAGCGAAGGGCGGATGACACCGGTTGCGCATCCGGTGCCCGTGTTGCTGTCGGCGATGTCGCCTCGAATGCTGCGTGTCGCGGGGCAGTACGCCGACGGCACGGTGCTGTGGATGGCGTCGGGGAAGGTCGTCGAATCGGTCATCTCACCCGCCATCCGTACCGCTGCAGAGAAGGCGGGCAGGCCGTCGCCGCGCATTGTCGCGGGGCTGCCGGTCGCCGTCCACGACGACGCCGACGAAGCGCGCGCCGCGGTCGCTGCCACCGCCACCATGTACGCGGGAATGCCGAACTATCAGCGTGTCCTCGAAGTCGGGGGAGCGAGCAGCCCCGCCGACGTCGCGATCGTCGGCACCGAGGAATCCGTGCGCGCCCAACTGCAGGGCCTGCTCGACGCAGGTGCCACCGACATCTGGGCCGCGATCTTCCCTGTCGGCGACGACGCGCGCGGCTCGGTCCACCGGACGCGGAGCTTCTTGAGCTCCCTCACTACCCGGTAGTCCCTTCCCGCGCGGAAATTCGCTTCCCACACCCGCGAAGAGCGGTGTGGGAAGCGAATAGCGTCGCGGGAGTTATCCACAACTGCCGGAACCATCCACAGATCTGCGAAAATTCCTGCACTGGGCAGGATTCGGATGTATCGCGATGACACGCTCGGCGGCATGACCTCACCGAAACCCTTCCGCCGCACCGACGCCCTCAGCTCAGGTCTGAGCGATTCCGAGATCCGTCGTGCGCTCCGCACCGGCGAACTGGAGCGCCTCGCTCCCGGAATCTATCTGGATGGCCCGACTGCCGAGGGCCTCGACGCGATCCAACGACATCGAATCCGGGCGCGGACCACGGGCACAGGACTGCCTGACGGGAGCGCGATCAGCCACGTGTCTGCCGCAGTTCTGCACGGACTGGCATTGTGGCGTCCCGATCTGAGCCGTGTCCACGTGACCCGTGCCGGGACATCCGGAGGCCGTCGCGGCACAGGGCGTCATCTGCATGTGGTGCAGTTCGGTGCCGACGATGTCGTCGAGGTCGACGGAGTGCCGTGTACATCCATCGCGCGGACAGTCGCGGACCTTGCCTGCACGGCACCGGTCGACGAGGTCGTCATTGCCGGGGATTCGGCATTGGCGGGAAACCCGTCGCTGCGCGCGGCACTAGCGGAGACCCTCGAGTCCCTCGGGCGACGGCAAGGTATCGCCGCAGCGCGACGGATCATCGCGTTTCTCGACGGACGTAGCGAAAGCCCCGGTGAGTCGCTGAGCCGGTTGCGGATGGAACAGATCGGGCTGCCTGCCCCTTCGCTGCAGGAGGTTGTGCACACCCCGGAGGGCGAGTTCGTTGCCCGCACCGACTTCTACTGGAAGGAGCATCGGATCATCGGCGAATTCGACGGCATGGGCAAATACGACGGCCCCGACGTCATTCGTCGGGAGAAGCTGCGGGAGGACGCGTTACGCGATCTGGGTTTCCACGTGATCCGCTGGACGTGGGCGGAACTGTCCCGATTCGACGTCGTTCGTGCCCGCTTCGAGCGGGCAATCGAGCGAGCGAGGCGTCGATAGCGATCATTCCCCCTTCCCGCGCGCATCCCAGCTTCCCGCTTCGGCGATTGTCGTTGTCCGAGACTGGCAGGCGCGCGGGAAGGGGCGCGGCGTATCGGCTACCGCGGAGGACGCTGGAGGGTGATGGTCAGCAACGTGAGCAGCTTGTCGTCCGCACCGGAATCGACGAGGGCCACCTTGATCACCGAGTGGTCGTCGGCATCGCGGATCACCGTTCCGTACGAGCGTGCCGGACCCTTCTTCACCTGCGCCAGGTAGTGGACCTGGATGTCGGTCGCGACGAGGCCGGGCCGCATTGCATGCGCGGCAGCCTCTGCGAGCAGGGCCTGCGCGCCGCCCTGGATGGTGCCGATGGAATTGGCGACGAAACCGGTGAGATCGAGCTCGAATTCGCCGTGAGACGCGTCGATCTCGCGAAGGTTCAGGCGGGAGAAGACGTCGTCGTCGATGGGGGTGATCGGGTATTCGCGGATCGAGCCGACCCACTCCTCCGGGGTGTACGACGCGACGTCGCCGTGGGTCGCGGCGGCGCGGGGGAGACGCACGAACGTCACGAGACCGCGCGCGGCGAGGGTGAGGCGGCCCGCGCCGGGGGTGTCGATCGAGTTCGCGATCTCGCGGAGATCGGTGACGCCGTGCGTGTCGTACACGTCGGTCTCCACCAGGATCGTCTTCTTGCCGACGCGGATCAGTTCGGCATCGATCGCGACCGGGCCCGGTCGCAGCCAGCCGGCGGAGTGGATCGACAGGTCCTGCGTGGCGGTCCAGTCGGGGGAGCCCACGACGAGGGCCGGGGACGACGCGACGATGTCGACGAGCGTCGTGAGAAACCCGAGCGACGCCGTGCCCGCGGGGGTGCACAGTTTCTCGGTGACGGTCGCGCCCATGATTGCGCGTTCTCTCGAGACCTGCAGCGACGTGATGCCGAAATCCGAGGTGAAAGTGTTGTCTGCGGACACGGTCATGCCTCCCTGAGCGGAAATGTCGTTCTCAATCATGGAAATGACTCTTCCATAAAATTGGGCGGAGTGGGAGAGCCACGTTCAGCCGCGGTGCCCCGGCCCGTCCACCGCCAACCGGATGTAGAGCAGCTTGTCGCGCGCGGCAAGGGCGCTGACCTCGGGCGATCCCACCCGGAACAGGCTTCCGTTGCGCTCGACGCCGAGCACGATCTGCCCCAGATGACGCGGATCCTGCCCGACCTCCTCGAGGTCGACAGCGCGCTCGGCGATGGTGAACCCCTCCTCCGGGGTGAGAATGTCCTCGATCATGTCGACCACGCGCGGCGAACTCCGCGCGGCACCGAGCAACCGCCCGGCGGTCTCCGACGACACCACCACCGTGTCGGCGCCGGAGCGACGCAGCAGATGCGCATTCTCCGATTCGCGGATCGCGACGACGATCTTCGCGTTCGGGTTGATCTCGCGGGCGGCGAGGGTGATGAGCACGGCGGTGTCGTCGCGATTCGCGGCCACGATCACCGACGCCGCGCGCTGCACCCCCGCGACACGCAGCACGTCCTGTTTGGTCGCGGAGCCGTGCACGGTCACCAGACCTTGCCCGGCTGCACTTTCGAGGACGATGGGATCGGTGTCGACCACCACGATCTGCGACGGGGGGACCTCGTCGCCCAGCAAAGCGTCGACGGCCGACCGGCCCTTGGTGCCGTAACCGAGCACGACGGTGTGGTCGTGCACCCGTCGTCGCCAGCTCTGGATGCGGAATGTCTGACGTGACGTCTCGGTCAGTGCGCCCAGTGTCGTGCCGACCAACACGATGAGGAAGAAGACGCGCAGCGGCGTGATGACGAGGACGTTCATCAGTCGTGCGGACGGGGTGATCGGGGTGATGTCGCCGTAGCCGGTGGTCGAGAGCGACACGGTGGCGTAGTAGATGCAGTCGAGCAACGACAATTCGTCGCCTTGGGCGTCCTTGTAACCGTCGCGGTCGAGGTAGACGAGCACCACCGCCACGAACAGGGCGCCGAGGGCGTAGCCGATGCGACGCACGATCGCGCGCGCCGGGCTCGTCGACATCTGGGGAACTTTCAGGACACCGACGAGAGCGAAGTCGGGACGCTCCGTGAGCTGATCGGACCGGCTGAACCGGGCTCGCAACCTATCAGGCATTACGTCACTCTTGCACGCGACGGGTCGCTCCGTCGATCTATCAGGTGAGCACGACGTCGCGAAGGTCGGTTCGGGTGGTGCGGTAGATCTCGACGAGGTCTGCGTCCTCGCCGCGTTCGATGCGCCGGACCCACGTGTCGAACGCGATCCGCGACACCACCCCGGCCGATTCGACGAGCAGTCGCGCGAACGATTCGGAGCGGAGTCCGCGCAGGCGCTCGGCGACGCTCGCGGTGATACGGCACATGGCCAGGGCGTCGGCGGCGAAGGCGGCGGCGCGAAGGTGATCGTCGGACGTGATGAGCCGGTGGGTGCGGAGGATGCGATCGCGGGTGTCCTCGGAGCTCGTCACGAGTCGCTGCAGGGAGCGCTCGTAGAAGGCTTCGATGCCCGAGAGGTTGATGTCTTTCTGCGGAACCGTCTCGAGCCATTCGACGATTTCGGTCTCGAGCTCGCGGTCCGGTCCCCACACCGATTCCTCTTTGGTGGCGAAGCATCGAAAGAAGGTGCTCGAGGACACACCGGCCGCACGGGCGATCTCTTCGACGGTCGTCGCGGCGAATCCTTGGAGTTCGAACAGCTCCAGTGCAGACCTCGACATCTCGATGCGGGTCTCCATCTTGCGTCGTTCCCGCAGGTCGGGGACGCGTGCTTGGGTCTTCAGGGTCATCGGTGGTTCCTTTCACCTCGGACCACGACGTTGGGAGTCCGCGTCAATCTAACAGTGAAAATCAAGTTGACAGTCACTTCCAGGTGGGGCGAGACTTTCCTGGTTGTCGCAGTCGCGATCGATATACCCATTCAGGAAGTACTCGGATATGCAGTCACCCCAGTTGGAAGACCAACCGACAGCCGGTCACGAGTCGGACATGGAGCCGGGCAGCAAGGTGCTGATCGGTGTCCTCGTCGTCGCGGCATTCGTCATGATCCTCAACGAGACAATCATGAGCGTGGCGTTGCCGCCGCTGATGGTCGATCTCGACATCACCGCGAGCACCGCCCAGTGGCTCACCACCGGCTTCATGCTCACCATGGCCGTGGTCATTCCGATCACCGGCTACCTCTTCCAGCGATTCACGCTCCGCCAGGTGTTCTTCGCGTCGATGGGAGTGTTCAGCCTCGGCACTCTGCTCGCCGCAATCGCGCCGGGCTTCGAAGTGCTCCTCGCCGGACGAGTGACGCAGGCCGTGGGCACCGCCATCATGCTTCCGCTGCTGATGACGACGGTGCTGCGCGTGGTCCCCGCGCACAAGCGCGGCGGCATGATGGGCATCATCTCCATCGTCATCTCGGTGGCACCGGCCATCGGGCCCACCATTTCGGGCATCATCCTCGACGCCCTCGACTGGCGCTGGATGTTCTGGATCGTCCTGCCGATCGCGCTGATCGCGTTCGGTATCGGCGCCACACTCGTCAAGAACGTCACCGACACCATGAAGGTCCCGCTCGACGTCCTGTCGGTCATCCTGTCCGTCTTCGCGTTCGGCGGCATCGTGTACGGACTGAGCAGCATCGGTCATTCGGCCGAGGAGTCGAGCTTCCCGGTGTGGGTCCCGCTCGTTGTCGGTGTCGTCGCTCTCGCCGTGTTCGTGCTGCGTCAGCTCTCGCGCCAGAAGGACGGACGTGCCCTGCTCGACATGCGCCCGTTCAGCTACCCGGTGTTCAGCATCGGGCTCGGCATGGTCGTCGTCAGCATGATGTCGCTGTTCGGCGCGCTGATTCTGCTGCCGCTGTATCTGCAGAATGTGCGAGGCCTCGACACTCTCGAAACCGGTCTGCTGCTGCTCCCGGGCGGCCTGGCCATGGGTCTGCTGTCGCCGTTCGTCGGACGTGTCTACGACCGCATCGGGGCGCGACCGCTCGTCATCCCCGGCGCCATGGTCGTCAGTGCGGCGTTGTGGACGATGACGCTGCTCGACGCCGAATCGTCGATTGCGCAGATCGTGGGCTCCCACGTGCTGTTGATGCTCGGCCTCGCGACCGTGATGACCCCGCTGATGACGTCGTCGCTCGGTGCGGTGCCGTCCGAGCTGTACTCGCACGGCAGCGCGATCTTCAACACCGTCCAGCAGTTGGCGGGTGCGGCCGGTACGGCGCTGTTCATCACCGTGATGACCGTGACCGCCACGTCGAGCGCATCCGACGGTGCGACCGCGCTCGTCGCGAGCCAGGACGGCATCCACGCCGCGTTCCTCTGCGGCGGCATCGTGTCGCTGGTGGCTGTGGCGGCGTCGTTCTTCATCCGCAAGCCCGCGACGACGCTCATCGAATCGAAGTAAGCAGGGCAAATGTAAACCTCGCAGGGCTGGTGGCTTACCACTGGCCCTGCGAGGTTCTTGTTTGTGCTGCTTACTTCGGCCGTTCCGCGTTCAGATATCGAGGAAGACGGTTTCGCGTCCGCCGTCGGGGGTGTCCTGAAGACGGATATCGAACGTGTAGACGGGTTTTCCGTCACGCTCGCTGCGTGTGGCGATCAGCGTGTTGCGGCGGACCTCCCACTCGATCGACGTGAGCAGGGGGTCGGCGGCGTTGGCGGCGGACTCGTCGTCGAAGTAGAGCCGTGTGTGCAGGCCGACGTTGATGCCGCGGGCGAACAGCACCATCAGCACGTGCGGAGCCTGGACGGCGCCGTTGTTCCCGGGCACCGAGCCGGGCTTGACGGTCTCGAAACTGTAAACGCCCGTGTCGAAGTCGCCTCCGGTACGACCCCACCCGCGGAACGACGGGTCGCCGGCCCTGTACTGGGGGTCGCCGGGGTGGGCGTACTTGCCGTCGGCGTCGGCCTGCCAGATCTCGATGAGAACGTCGCGGACCGGCGTGCCGGAGCCGTCGAACACGCGTCCCTCGAGGGTGATTCGCTCACCACGGGTGTCGTCGGTGGCGAGCACGTTGCCGAAGTTGTTGTCGAAGATGTCGAAGCCGGCCTGCTGCGGGGCAAGACCGATGTGCACGTACGGCCCACCCGTCTGCGACGGAGTCTCGGGGTGACGCTGCACCATGGGCAGCGGTGTGAGCGGCTGAGTCATCGGTGTGCTCCCTATGCGTTCTCGAAGAAGGTGGCGCGGCGGCCCCGCAGCGTGATGTCGAATCGGTAGGCGCGGGCGTCGAACGGTGCGTCGTTCGCGGTGTCGGCCTGGGCGATCAGGCTGCGCACCTGGTCGCGGGAGGGGATGGTCGCGGCGATGGGGCACTGCTCGATCAGCGGGTCGCCCTCGAAGTACGACTGCGTGATCAGACGCTGCGCCCAGCCGTCGCCGATGATCGAGAAGTGGATGTGCGCGGGACGCCACGCATTGGCGCTGTTGCCCCACGGGTACGGGCCCGGCTTGATGGTGCGGAAGAAGTAGTAGCCGTTGTCGTCGGTGAGCATTCGTCCGCAGCCGCCGAAGTTCGGGTCGATCGGCGCGAGATGGTACGAGTCCTTCTTGTGCCGGTAGCGGCCACCGGCGTTGGCCTGCCACGCCTCGACCAGTGCGCCCTTCACCGGATTCCCGAACTCGTCGCGGACATAGCCGTGCATGATGATCCGCTCGCCGATCGGCAGGCCGCCGTGCGCGAAGTTGCGGATCATGTCGTTGTCGAGCTCGCCCAGCTCACGTGCGGTGAACAGCGGCCCGGTCTTCTCCGACACCGTGTTCCGCGGCGAGATCAGCGCATTACGTGGCGAACGCAGGACCGACGTGCGGTAACCCGGCGTGAGTGCCGGTGGGTGCTGCGTGTGGTCGCGCTCGACGAACTCGCCGTATGCGCTGGGGCCAGCGATGCTCATGAAGCCGCTCCTGTCGTGGGCTGTGGGGCTTGCACCCACGCTAAAGGGAGCATTCGCTTATGTAAATTGACCATTCGAGTCCAATTGCATAACTTCTGGTAATGGATCTCCACGGGCGAATCCGGCTCCGGCATCTGACCTGCTTCGTCGCGGTCGCGCACGAACGCCACGTCGGGCGCGCCGCCGAACGGCTGCACCTGACCCAACCCGCCGTCACCAAGACGCTCAACGAACTCGAGCTGCTGGCGGGAACGAAACTGCTCGACAGAGGCAGGCACGGCGCCATCCCCACCGCCGCCGGTGAACGCTTCCTCGACCACGCCGAACGCGTCGTCCACGCTTTCGACACCGCCGTCGCAGGACTGGCGGGCGCCGGTGAATCCGAACACGCGGCCGTGCGCATCGGAGCGTTGCCGTCGGCAGCATCCGTGCTGCTCCCTGCCGTGCTCGGCGAGTTGCGCGAGCGACACCCCGAACTCGACATCCGCCTTCGCACCGGCGCGAACACCGAGCTGCTCGCGGCGCTGCGAGCGGGCGACGTGGACGTGATGATCGGCCGGATGAGCGACCCCGCGACCATGCAGGGACTCTCGTTCGAACTGCTCTACGCCGAGGCACTCGCGTTCGTCGTCCGACCCGGACATCCGCTGGTGAGCACACGGGCGACGTTTCCCGAGATGTGCGAATACCCACTGGTCGTCTCGGCTGCCGGCACCGTGCCACGGCACCACACCGACGTGCTCCTGCGCCGGCACGGCCTCGAATTGCCCTCGGGCACCGTCGAGACCATCGACGTCGCGGTCGCCGCCGCGTACGTGCGCGAAGCCGATGCCGTGTGGGTCGTTCCCGAGCGCGTCCCCGAGGGGGACATCGTCGACGGCAGGCTGTATCGGCTGCCCGTCGACACCGTCGGGACGGCCGAAACGATCGGCGTCATCCGCTCGGCTGCGGCGGCGTCCGCTATCGTCGACGACGTTGCTGCGCTGCTGCGCCGAGCCGGTCATGGAACAGTGAGTACGTGAAACCACGCTCGCGCACAGGTTTCCCGAGCACCCCCGATCCGATCCCGAGGTCTCGAATGCCACACTCTCCAGAGGAATCCACCCGCGGTCCGTTGTTCGATCCCATCTTCGGGGCCGACGACATGGCTTCCGCGCTCTCCGACCGCGCGTGGATCGGCGCCCTCCTCGAAGTCGAGGCCGCGATCACCGCGGGCGCCGTCGGGATCGGGCGTGCGACCGAAGCGGACGCCGCTGCCGTGGCCGTTGCCGCCACCGAACTCGCCCGCGACCTCGACCCTGCCGAACTCGGTGCCCTTGCCGTGGCAGGTGGGAATCCCGTCATCCCGCTCGTGAAGCTGCTCCGCGATCGCGCCGCCGCCCCCGCAACCACTGTGCACGTCGGCGCAACCAGCCAGGACGTCATGGACACCGCGCTGGTGCTCCTCGCGCGTCGTGCCGGACGACGCATCCTCGACCACCTCGCCGCGGCCGCCGACGCTGCTGCAGATCTCGCCCGAGCACATCGCGCGACACCGATGATCGCGCGCACCCTCGGCCAGCAAGCCCTTCCCACCACGTTCGGCGCTCTCGCCGCCGGGTGGCTCACCGGACTCGACGACGCCCGCATCGAACTCGACCGCGCCCTCTCGGCGCTGCCCGTGCAGTACGGAGGTGCCGCCGGCACCCTCGCCGCCGTCGCACCCGACGGGATGTACTTCGCCGACGACCTCGCCGACCGCCTCGGACTTGCGCGCGCCACCATCCCGTGGCACACCGTGCGCACGCCGATGACGCGGCTCGCCGCAGCGCTCGGTGTCGCGGCAGGCGCAGTGTCGAAACCCGCGACGGACGTGGTGCTCATGGCCATGACCGAGATAGGTGAAGTCTCCGAAGACTCACCGGGCGGTTCATCGGCCATGCCGCACAAGCGAAATCCAGTGGCTGCCATCGCGGCGAGGGCTGCCGCGCGTCGGGTGCCGGGGCTCGTCGCGACCGTGTTGTCGTCGGCCGACCACGAATTCGCCCGCGCCGCGGGGTCGTGGCATGCGGAGTGGGAGGTCGTTGCGGATCTGCTTCGTCTCACCGGTGGTGCTGCACAACGGCTTTCCGTGAGTCTCAGTGGACTGCACGTGCACGTCGATGCTCTCGACCGCAACCTCGGGCTCACCGGGGGCGCGGTGCTGGCCGAGAAGGTGGCGAGCGCACTGTCGCGACACGTCGACGATGCGCGAGCCGTCGTCACCGACGCCGCTGTCTCCGGAATCCCGCTCGACGCAGACCCGCGCATCACCGCGCACCTGTCGGCCGATGACTTGGCCGAACTCCTCGATCCCACCCGCTATCTCGGGCACGCCGCTGATCTGGTCGACCGTGCCCTCGCCCGACACGGAGGACTGTGATGACATCACTCGCCTACGAACGACACGGTGATCCCGCCGCCCCGTCGGTACTGCTACTGGGGTCGCTCGGTTCCGACCGGAGGATGTGGTCGCCACAGATCGTGGCATTGTCGCCGATCGCCGACGTCATCGCGGTCGACCATCGTGGGCACGGTGAATCTGATTCTGCTGCGGGTGCCTACACGGTGGCCGAACTCGCCGGAGATGTTCTGACACTGCTCGACGAGCTGGGGGTCGACGCGGTGCACGTCGTCGGCCTGTCACTAGGTGGTGCGGTCGGGCAGTGGCTTGCCGCCCATCGCCCGGAGCGGGTGCGGTCGCTGACCTTGCTGTGCACGGCCGCGGTGTTCGAGCCGGCTCAGCAGTGGCGTGACCGCGCGGAGACGGTGCTCGCCGACGGGGCGGGTTCGATTGCCGAGCAGATCGTCGGACGCTGGTTCACGGCCGATCTGGCGGAACGCGACCCCGAGCTGGTCCAGCGGCACGTCGCGATGGTGTCGGCGACGTCGGACGACGGGTACGCCGGCTGCTGCCACGCCCTGGCCGGGTTCGACGGACGCGCCGACCTCGCGCGAATCGTCGCCCCCACGCTCGTGATCGCGGGTGCGCAGGATCCGGCGACCCCGCCGGACGTCATGCGTGAACTCGCCGACGGTATCGCCGATGCCGACTTCCACGTCCTCGACCCGGGCGCCCATCTGGTGAACGTCGAGCAGGCGGGCCGTGTGACAGCTCTGATCCGCGCGCACATCACGAGTTCGGAGCAGGTGGGTGCGTATCGTTCTGCAGCTGTCGAGGTGGGTATGCGAATGCGACGTTCGGTGCTCGGTGACGCGCACGTGGACCGTGCGATGTCGCAGGCCACGGCGTTCACGGAGCCGTTCCAGGACTTCATCACCCGCACGGCGTGGGGCGACATCTGGGCGCGCCCCGGACTCGACCATCACACCCGACGGCTGCTCACCCTCGCGATCCTCACCGCAGTCGGCAACGAGCACGAACTCGACATGCACATCCGTGCGGCACTGCGAGCGGGCGTGGATCCCGACGAACTCATCGAGGTCTTCCTCCACACCGCTGTCTATGCGGGCGTGCCCAACAGCAACCGCGCCTTTGCGATGGGGAAGCAGGCGTTGGCGGATCTCGAATCCGCCGGGAAGTAAGCAACACAAATGTGAGGTTCGCACACCCTGTGGTCGGCAAACGGGTGTGCGAACCTCACATCAGGTGTGCAGACCTCAGCGAGCCAACACTGTGCGCAGCACCGCCGCGAAGCCCTCCGGGTCGCCGGGCACGCCGTATCCGTCGCCGGTGAACCCGGCGTGCCCGCCGGGGAACATCGTGAGTTCGACGCCGAGTCGCTTCGCGACCTCCGCTGCCGCGCGAGCGGAGACCTCACCCGTCGACTCCGTGCCCGCCCCGATCACGACGCGGGTCGACGCCTTTGCGAGGGCGTCGAAGTCGGGTTCGTATCCGGTACAGGACTGCAGGTTCTGGCTGAGCAGGGCGTCGTCGCGGGTGCCGTCGTCCTCGGTGGGCATCCCGAACATCGACGGGTCGGGCGCGGGCACGGCGAGGTAGGAGGGCTCCAGCGGCTCCGTCTGCGTCAGCATCATGATGAACTTCGCCATCGCTGGACCCATGCCGCTGCGCTGGTAGGTGGCGTCGATGTCGTCGACCACCGCCTTGATGACTGCGGAGTCGGGCAGCAGCGGGCAGGTGGGCGGTTCGTGCGCGATCAGTGTCCGGACCTGCTCGGGATGTTTCGCGACCAACGCGAGGCTGTTCACCGCGCCGCCGCTGCTGCCGAACAGGTCGACCGGGCCGACGCCGAGTGCCTCGATGAGGCGGTGCAGGTCGTCGGCGTGGAGGTCGGGCGTCGAAAGGCCGGGGGTGTCGCGGGGGCTGCGCATCACGCCGCGAGGGTCGTAGGTGACGACGGGGCGGTCG
Source organism: Rhodococcus sp. NPDC060086 (assembly GCF_042730275.1). Lineage (NCBI taxonomy): Bacteria > Bacillati > Actinomycetota > Actinomycetes > Mycobacteriales > Nocardiaceae > Rhodococcus > Rhodococcus sp. NPDC060086. The sequence goes on along the minus strand of NZ_JBHWWZ010000016.1, from coordinate 57,456 downwards.
ACGAACTGCGCCGCGAGCGCTGCGAATCCTCCCGCATCCATCGGCGACCCCACGATCAGCAGTGGGGTGCCGGACTTCAGGGAGCCGCGGATGTCGTAGGTGAGGGTGGCGCCGGGAACGTCCAGGGTGGCGGTGGTGACGGGGCGATCGATTGTGGTCATGCCGTGACAGACCGGGGTCGACGACAGAACTCATCGGTCAGGTCCGAGATTGCCCGATCGCGGGTATCGGCCCGCCGATGGCCGATCCCGTAGATACTCGACAAGGACCCCCAGTGTTCCGCATCGGAAGGGACGAGCTTGTGACCAGATCCGCCAAGGTGGAAATCGATCCGGCGCTGATCGATCTGTACAAGGACCTTCACAGACATCCGGAACTCGGATTCCAGGAACATCGCACCTCTGCCATCGTGGCCGAGCGATTGAATGCTCTCGGGTTCGAGGTCACCACCGGTGTCGGGAAGACCGGAGTGGTCGGGGTGTTGAAGAATGGCGCCGGACCGACCGCATTGCTTCGCGCCGACATGGATGCCCTCCCTGTCAAGGAGGACACCGGCCTCGACTACGCCAGTACCGCTACCGCCGTGGACGAACACGGCGAGACGAAGCCGGTGGCGCACGCGTGCGGTCACGACATGCACATGACGTGCCTGCTCGGCGCAGCGCAGATTCTCTCCACTGATACTGCGAGTTGGTCGGGCACACTGCTCCTCGTCTTCCAACCGGCCGAAGAGTTGGGTGCGGGAGCCCAAGCCATGGTCGACGACGGGCTGTTCGACAGGTTCCCCAAACCGGATGTGGTGCTCGGTCAGCATGTGGCGCCGCTTCCGGCAGGCAAGATCGCCGGACATCCCGGTCTCTCGTATGCGGGGTCGGACTCGCTGCGCGTGCGTGTGATCGGCCGAGGTGCGCACGGGTCGATGCCGGAAGCATCCATCGACCCGATCGTCATTGCGGCCGAGGTCGTATTGCGTCTGCAGACGATCATCTCGCGCGAGATCCCGAGCACGGCGACCGCGGTGCTCACGGTCGGTTCCATTCACGCGGGTGATGCGGCCAACGTCATTCCCGGTGAGGTCGTGCTGCAGCTGAACATCCGCAGCTACGACGCGAAGATACGGCAGAAGATCCTCGACAGCGTCGATCGCATTGTTCGAGGTGAGGCTGCGACGGCAGGCGCCCCGGAAGAACCCGAAATCACCTCGATCGAACGTTTCCCGGTGGTCACGAACGATCCCTCCGCGTTGGGCAAGACTCTGGAGGCGTTCGCCACGTGGTTGGGGGAGGACAAGATCCTCGATCCCGGAGCGGGTGCAGGCAGTGAGGACGTCGGAGTCCTCGCCACGAGTGCTGGTGCGCCCCTGGCATATTGGCTGCTCGGAGGCGCGGATCCTTCGGTGTTCACCACGGGCGACATGACGGATCCTGCGCTGCTGAAGGTGCCTTCGAATCACTCGCCGCACTATGCGCCGGTCATCGAACCGACGATGACGATCGGGGTCACGGCATTGGTCACCGCAGCACGAACCTGGTTGCCGACGGCGTAGCGGATTGGCGCCGGTTCGACGAACAGAGCTAGCGGACGACCCTCGCCCAGATGCTCGTCCACGTCCGAGCGTGCGACACCTTCGTCTGCTCGAGCCGCACCTGCTTGCCGCCGGGATAGGAGAACAGGGGTGTGCCGTCGCCGAGGAAGATCGGCACGATGTTCGCCATCACCTCGTCGAGTGCGCCGATCTCGAGACATTGGCGTGCGACGTCGGCGCCGAGTATGCCGACGTACTTGTCGCCGGCCGCGGCCTTGGCGGCTGCGAGTCCGGACTCGAGATCGTGGACGACGGTCACTCCCGGCTCCGGCGTGCTCGGGGCCGGATGGTGGGTGAGCAGGAAATAGGGGCCGTCCCACGTCCCGCCGAAGGCGCCCTCGTTCTGGGTTCCGCGGTTGGGGTCGTCCCCTCGGTGGGTGCGATTGCCGACCAGCAGCGCACCGATATCGGCCGCGAGTTCGTCGGTCTCCTCGTCGGGTTCGAAGAACGGTTTCATCCACGACATGTCGCCGCCCGGTCCGGCGATGAAACCGTCCAGCGACATCGTCGCCGAGTACAACACCTTGGCCATGGTTCTCCTTCGTCGAGTGGACCTTGTGCCAGTATCGACTTCAGGAACGGGTGGAAATCATCGTTTCCGGATGCGCGGTCATCGACCGGCAACCTACGCGTTCTGTGCGCGGCCCCGCCCGATCACGTCCGCACGCCGATCCGCGACCCGGTCGGGTGTGAACGTCTCCAGCCACGCCCGCGACGTCTGCTTCTCGGCCTGCAGGGCCGGGTCGACGACGTGCTCCTCCGCCCGACGGTACGACGCGAGCAGTGTGCGCACACCGGGTTGATCGTTGCCGGCGATCGTCTCCGCAAGCGCGAGTGCAGCGTTCATGAGGGCGTCGTGCTCGACGACCTCGGTGACCAGCCCGGTCCGCAGTGCCTCTTCGGCATCGACGAAGTTCCCCGACAAGCTCATCCGTCGCGCGAACCCGCGTCCCACCGCTGCGGGCAGGCGCGACGTGAGGCCCCACCCGGGGAGTACACCGACACGGGCGTGAGTGTCGGCGAATCGTGCTCGCTCCGAGGCGATGAGGATGTCGCACGCGAGTGCGAGTTCGAGGCCGCCGGTGATCGCGGCGCCGTTGATCGCGCCGATGATCGGTTTCGACAGCGGCAGCCACGGATGTCCGGCGGGAATGCTCTCGTCCTCGACCTTCAGGAGGGTGTTGCCACCCGATCCGAGTTCCTGCAGATCGAGGCCCGCGCAGAAGGCCGGGTCGGAGCCGGTGAGGATCACGACGCTGGTCTGCTCGTCGGCGTCCGCAGCGGCGAGCTCGGTGCGAAGTGTGTCGATGAGGGCCGAGCTGAGTGCGTTGCGCTGCTGCGGGCGGTTGAACGTGAGAATCCGGACGGGTCCACGCTGTTCGACGAGCAGGATCGATTCCGTCACGAATTCTCCTCAGTGTTCTCGGGTCGGAGTGTGTTCTCCGGTGTGGTCCGCACTCTGTCTACCCGACTCGCGGCGTGCGGCGCCATCGGGGCCGGGCAGCTCGCGGAGCACCTCCAGTACCCGGTGGACTGCGGGTGCGGGGTTGTCGCGTCGCCACGCGAGGGCGATCGGGAGGACCGGGCCGCCGTCGAGCGGGATGTACTGCACGCCGTCCACGGTGATGTGCGCGGTCGACGCGACAACCACCGCTATTCCGACACCCGCGCCGACGAGGGCGAGGAGGCTGTAGGGGTCGGGGGCTTCACGCGCGATCACCGGCGCGAACCCTGCCGATGCGCACACGGTGAAGGTTGCGTCGCGCACGATCGAGCCGTGCGCAGCGGGGTAGATGACCAGGCGTTCGCCTGCGAGATCTGCGGGATCGAGCGAATCACGGTGTGCAAAGCGATGCCCTGCCGGCACCGCGACCAGGAGCGACTCGTGACGCACCGTCTCGGTGTCGAACTCGTCGGTGACGGGGAGACCCACGATGCCCATGTCGAGCAGCCCGCGTGAGACGGAGTCGCGGACCCTGCCCGAATACGTCTGTGGCCGCAGGTCCAATTCGATCCCGGGATGGCGATCGGCGAGCGCGCGGGTCAGTTCGGACAGGACGGCGTAGCCGCTCGCGCCTCCGAAGCCGACGCTGACCACGCCGGTTTCACCGGCAGCGGTCGAGCGCACCACAGTGCGCGCGACATCGATCTGCGCTGCGATCACCCGTGCGGGAGCGAGTAGTGCCGTCCCTGCTGCGGTGAGCTGCACTGATCTGGTGGTGCGCGCGAACAACTGTGCGCCCAGTTCTCGTTCGAGGGCGCGGATCATCTGGCTGAGCGGCGACTGTGCGATGTGCAGACGTTCCGCAGCGCGGCCGAAATGCAGTTCCTCGGCCACCGCGAGGAATGCCTGTATCTGACGAAATTCCATATCGCCCCAACTCAGTGAATTATCCACATAATCATGTCTGATTAGGTCTTGGACATTACACGGTAGTGACCGCGATAGTGATACATGCCTCATTCATCTGCGGACTCGGCCCGCACGACACGCCCCCGGAGTGCATCGTGAACCCACCCCCAGAGCCCGTCGCGCACGACACCAAGGCCGCGCGCCGCGCCGGTGTCACCGCCTTCGTCGGCACCACCATCGAGTGGTTCGACTTCTACATCTACGGCACGGCCTCCGCGCTGGTGCTGGGCGCCCTGTTCTTCCCTCAGGTTTCTCCCGCGGTCGGCACACTCGCCGCCTTCGCGACCTTCGCAGTCGGGTTCATCGCCCGACCGCTCGGCGGCGTCATCTTCGGTCACTTCGGCGACAAGTTCGGGCGTAAGAACGCGGTCATCACCACCCTCGCGATCATGGGCATCGGAACCGTCGGTGTGGGCCTGCTGCCGACCTACAGCCAGATCGGTATCTGGGCGCCCATCCTTCTCGTCCTGCTGCGAGTGCTGCAGGGTATCGCGATGGGCGGCGAGTGGGGAGGCGCCGTCCTCATCGCCACGGAATTCGCCCCGCCGCGTAAGAAGATTCTCTACGGAGCCTTTGCGCAGCAAGGGTCGCCGGTCGGGAACCTCCTTGCGACGGTGGCGTTCCTGGGGTTGACCGCGATGTCCGACGCGGCCTTCGAAGGATGGGGCTGGCGCATCCCGTTCGTGGCGTCCGCCGCGCTGGTCATCGTGGCCCTCTACATTCGGCTGCGGATCGAGGAGACGCCCGAGATGCAGGTGGCAGCGGCATCTCAGGAGAAGAAGCGCGTCCCGCTCGCGGAAGTGTTCCGGTTCCACAAGCTTCCGATGATCCTCGGAGTGGGCGCGGTCGTCGCGGGTGTCGCCATCACCTACGTCAAGACGACCTTCGCACTCTCCTGGGCCACGACGGATCTCGGATTCGACCGGGGCGACTTCCTGCTCGTCATCACCATCGCGCTCGTTGCGCAGGTGATCGTGCAGCCGTTCGGTGCGATCCTCGCAACCAGGATCGACGTGCGTCGGGCAGTGCTGTGGATGCTGATCCCCGAACTGGTCGTCCTGCCGCTGATGTTCGTGCTCATCCAAACCGGTTCGCTCACCTGGGCGATCATCGGCATGGTCCTCGCGACGGCTCCGCACGCGATGTACTACGCGGCGCTGGCAGGCATCCTCGCGCAGGTGTTCCCCACCCACATCCGTTACACGGGCATCTCACTGTCGTACCAGCTGTCGACGGCGCTCTTCGCGGGTACCGCTCCGATGGTCAGTCAGTTCCTGCTCAGCCGCACCGGCTCGATCTGGCCGGTCGTCGGACTCGGACTCGGATACGTCCTGCTCTCGATGATCTGCATGACGGCGCTGTTGCGCCGGTCGGCCACCCGCTCCGATACCGAGGCCGACCCTGCGCCATCGCGCACCTCCGCTGTCGCGCACTGAGAACCACCTTCGAAAGGACGCTGATGAACTACGCACACGAGGATCCCGCCCTCCGGTCGGTGGTCGATCGGTGGATCGACGACTCCGACCGGGCACTGACCGACCGTCTGCTCGACCGCCTCGGCGCCGACGCCGCACAAAGACTCGACGCACTCGCCGCCACGGCGAACGCGAACCCGCCGACGCTGCGCCAGTACGACCGCGACGGCAATCGCATCGACACCATCGACTACCACCCCGCCTATGTGGAACTGTGCCGCGCCGCATACTCCGAATACGGACTCTCCGCCCTGTCGCACCGCCCGGTCCACGGCTGGACCGACGTACCGCCGCATCTCGTCAAGTACCTCGCGTCATACCTGTTCGTGCAGGCGGAGTTCGGGCTCGCATGCCCGGTGTCGATGACCGACGCCGCTGCCCGCACGCTGCGCATGTTCGGCGACCCCGATGTGTTCGGCCCGTTCGTCGACGGACTGACGTCCACCGACGTCGACACGTCGCTGACCGGCGCGATGTTCATGACGGAGACCCAGGCCGGCACCGACATCGCCAAGACCGAGACCCGAGCCGAATTCGACGGCACCGCATGGCGGTTGACCGGACACAAATGGTTCACCTCCAACCCGGACGCCGACGTCATCGTCACCCTCGCCCGATTCCCCGACGGCCCGGAGAACTCCACGCGCGGAGTCGGAATGTTCATGCTGCCCAAGCACCTTCCCGACGGTAGCCGCAACTCGTACACGATCGACCGGCTCAAGGACAAGCTCGGCACCCGCTCGATGCCCAGCGGCGAGGTCACCCTCGACGGCGCGTACGCGCTGCAGGTAGGCGACCTCGACCGCGGGTTCCGGCAGATGACCGAGATGCTCAACACGTCCCGTCTGTCCAACGCAATGCGCTCGAGCGCCCTGATGCGCCGCGCCGTCCGCGACGCGGTCGCGCACACCCGCGATCGAGAGGTGTTCGGCACGCCTCTGTTCGACCAGCCACTCATGCGTGCCACCCTGCTGCCGCTGCTGCTCGACGCCGAGGGCGCCCTCGCCGTCGTCGCCTACGCCGGCGCCACCCTCGACCTCGCCGACCACGGCGACGAGCAGGCCAAGGCCGTCGTCCGGATCCTCACCCCCGTCGCAAAGCATTACATCTGCAAGCGAGCGCGAACCGTCACCGGCGAGGCGATGGAAGTGCGCGGTGGGTGCGGCTACATCGAGGACTGGGCGTTCGCACGTCTCGTCCGCGACTCGCACCTCGGTTCCATCTGGGAGGGCTCGAGCAACGTCATTGCTCTCGACGTCCTGCGGTCCATGCGCAAGAGCGGCGCGCATCGTGCCCTTGCCGCGGCGCAGCGCGCGCTGCTCGACGCGGCGTCGTCGGAGTGCGCGCCGGCCGTCGCAGCGCTGCGCGATCGCTGGGATGCGCTCGAAGCGCGGGGTGAGGAACTTCTCGCCGGCGACGACGTGCGCGCCCAAACCTTGTGTGCCACTTACGCTGATGATCTGGCGCGGACCGTGATGGCCACGCTGCTCGTCGACCTCGCGTCGCACAGCGCCGAGCACGGTCGGGGGCACCGGTCGCTGCTCGTCGCCAACGCCTATCTCACCGGGCTCCGCGGCGAACCGAACGCCGTTGCGCTCGCATATCTCGGTGCCGTCGTCGACGGCACCGACATCGACCCGTCCGTCGCGCGCGCTGCGGCACCGGACGCACTGGCAGGAGTCCTGCAATGACCGAGAACCCGACCACCGGACCGGCCCCGCTCGCCGGCGTCAAGGTGGTGGATCTGTCGAAGATCCTCGCCGGGCCGTACGCGACGATGTCGTTCGCCGACCTCGGGGCCGACGTCACCAAGGTCGAGCACCCCGAAGGCGGCGACCCGACGCGGATGTGGGGCCCGCCCTTCGTCGGCGACGACGCCACCTACTATCTCGCCGTCAACCGCGGCAAGAAGTCGGTTACCCTCGACCTGAAATCCGAGGAAGGTCAGCGGATCGTCCACCGCATGCTCGAGGACGCCGACGTCGTCGTCGAGAACTTCAAGCCGGGCAGCGGACTGCAGAAGATCTTCGACTACCGCGCACTGTCGGAACGGCACCCGCACCTCGTCGTCCTGCACATCTCCGCGTTCGGCGACGAGGGACCCCTGTCCGACCAGCCGGGCTACGACATGGTGGCCCAGGCTGCGGGCGGGTTGATGTCGCTGACCGGTGAACCCGGCGGCGCGCCCATGAAGTCCGGTTACGCGATGGGTGACCTCGGTGCGGCGCTGTTCGGTGTGATCGGTGTGCTCGCGGCGCTGGTCGAACGCGGCCGTACCGGTCGCGGCCAGTACGTCACCACGTCGCTGTTCGAATGCCAGCTCGCGATGCACGTGAACTGGGCGACCAATTTTTTCGCGACGCGTCAACGCCCGCATGCGATGGGGTCCGCACACCCGAATCTCGCGCCGTACCAGGCTTATCCCGCGAGCGACGGCTACTTCGTCGTCGCAGTCGGGAACGATTCTCTGTGGGACGACCTGTGCACGGCGATGGGTCGCGCCGAACTCGCGACCGACCCGCGGTTCCTCCGCAACCGCGACCGCATCGAGCACCGTGACGATCTCGAGCAGGTGCTCACCGAGGTATTCGCCGCGAACACCGTCGAATACTGGTGCCGGGTGCTCGAGGAGCATGCCGTGCCCGTGTCGCCGATCCGGAACCTCGACGAGATCTACGACGACCCGCACACCGCCGCGATCGGCATGATCGGCACCGTCGACCACGCGTCAGGTCCGCTCGAGCAGATTGCGTTCCCCGTCAACTTCGGCGGAGTGCGACCCAGGCTGCGCTCGGCGCCACCGGCGCACGGCGAGCACACCGACGACGTGCTGGAGAAGTACCGCGCCGTCTCCGTCTGACATTTGTCATGGTGATCTTGTGACAGCCGGGGATCGCGGCGCGCCTCGTGAACCACAAGACTTCCCATCATGGAACACACAGAGGTCGCAGCCATCGAGCTGCACGACGTCGTCAAGACTTTCCGGCCCCGAGGCAGCGACGAAGTGCGCGCCGTCGACCACCTCGACCTGACCGTGCAGCGCGGCGAAGTCGTCGCGCTGCTCGGCCCCAACGGCGCAGGCAAGACCACCACCCTCGATATGGTGCTGGGCTTCACCGAACCCACCGCCGGGGTGGTGTCGATATTCGGCAAGCCGCCAAGGTACGCCATCGCCGCAGGCCAGGTGTCTGCGGTGCTGCAGACCGGTGGTCTGCTGCGCGACCTCACCGTCCGCGAGACCGTGCAGATGATCGCATCGACCTTCCCCGAACACCGCGACCTCGACGAGGTCCTCGAACGGGCCGGAATCACCGACATCGCGGGTCGGATGGTGTCGAAATGCTCTGGTGGCGAACAGCAGCGACTGCGCTTCGCTCTCGCCCTGCTTCCCGATCCCGACCTGATCATCCTCGACGAACCGACCGCGGGGATGGACGTCGGCGCCCGCCGCGACTTCTGGACGACGATGCACGCCGAAGCCGACGAAGGGCGCACCGTCGTCTTCGCCACCCACTACCTCGAAGAAGCCGATTCGTTCGCCGACCGCATCGTCATGGTCGCGCAGGGACGCGTCGTCGCCGACGGCCCCACCTCCGAGATCCGCGCGCTCGCCACCGGCCGCATCGTCTCCGCCGACATCACCCACGGACGCGAAGACGACGTGCGCGCGGTACTGGCGTCGCACCCCGGTGTCGCCGACATCTCCGTGATGGGCAACCGGATCGAGATCCGGGCAACCGCCTCCGACGACGTGGCCCGCACGCTCCTCGTCGATCTCGGCGCCACCAACCTCGAAATCGCCAGTGGATCATTGGAAACCGCGTTCCTCGCACTCACCGAGAAGGTGCCGGCATGACCACCACATTCATCCGCCTCGAACTGCGCCGCCACTTCCGCGACTATGTGAGCGTCTTCTTCATCGCGATTCTTCCCGCCTTCTTCTACCTCATCTTCGGCGCGTCACAGTCGTACAAGTTGGAATCGGCCGGTCACGGCAACGTCGCGATGTACATCATGATCTCGATGGCCGCGTACGGCGCCGTCACCGCAACCACCGGCATCGGCGGGATGGCAGCCGTCGAACGTATGCAGGGATGGGGACGTCAACTCGGCCTGACACCCCTGACCGACGCCGGGTTCGTCGCGATGAAGGCCACCGTCGCGCTCGTGTTCGCCGCGATCCCCATTGCACTGATCTTCATCCTGGGTGTGCTCACGGGCGCCTCGGGGGAGTGGAGCGCGTGGATTCTGAGTTCGATCGCAGTGCTCGTCGGTGCGGCAGTGTTCTCCGTGTACGGGCTCATGTTCGGACTCGCATTCCGGTCCGAGGCCGCTGTCGGTGCCGCGAGCGGCAGCCTCGTCGTCCTCGCGTTCCTGGGCAACATCTTCATCCCGTTGTCGGGCGTCATGCTCACCATCGCGAAGTTCACCCCGCTCTACGGCTACGTGTCGCTGGCGCGGTATCCGCTCACCGAAGGTGTCCTGATCGACAGCAACGGCAACGCTCTACCTGCCGAACCGCTGTGGGTTCCTGTGCTCAACTTGTCGGTGTGGGCAGTGATCTTCGTAGTTCTCTCGACATACCTCGTGAAGCGAGGACGGGGTCGGCAGTGACAGGGGTGCCGGGGCCGGCAGGAACAGGGGGATGGCGGTGATAGACCAGAGAGCGGAAGACCCGTGGAGCCGATTCGGATGGTTCATGGCAGCCGTCTGGCTCGTCTTTCTGGTTTACCCGCTGGTAGAGGTCCTGACCACGGGCTCGGCGCTCGGCAAGACCTTCGGGGCGGTGGGCATCGTCGTGTTCGCTGTCGTCTACATCCACGGGTTCCGTTGGCTCTACAAGGGGCGGGCCACCCCGTCGCGGATCGCCGTGATCCACCTGCCGCTGCTGGTTCTCCTGGTCTGCTTGGTGGGCCTGCACATCGGGCCCGACGTACTGGGCATGGGCGCGTTCGTGGTGTCGTTCGCGATGTTCACCCTGACGTTGGTGCCCAGAATGGTGGTTTTCGTCGTGGCCGCCGGCGCATGTCTGCTGGTCCCGTGGCTGAACGGCACCCTCCGGGACGACTTCTTCTACATCCTGATCGTGGTGATGGTCGGGGCGATCACCGCGGTGATCCGCGCCGTGGGCGACCGCGACGACGAATACACCGCACTGCGCAACGAACTCGTGATCGCCGACGAACGCGACCGTGTCGCCCGCGACGTCCACGACGTCCTCGGACACAGCCTCACCGCGGTCACCGTCAAAGCCGAACTCGCCGAACGTCTCATCGACGTCGACCCGGAGCGCGCGAAGGCCGAACTCGCCGCGATCCGCTCGCTCACCCGTGAGGCGCTCGGTGAAGTGCGGGCCACCGTCACCGGGCTGCGTGTCGCGCGGCTTGCCGACGAACTCGACCGCGCCCACACTGCCCTCGACGACGCCGGAATCGACGTCGACCAGCGCGGCGACGCATCGATCGTCGACCCCCGATACCGGCTCGTCCTCGGCTGGGTGCTGCGGGAAGCGGTCACCAACGTGGTCAGGCACAGCAACGCCCGCACCTGCGTGATCGACCTCGGCGGAACATCGTTGAGCGTCGTCGACGACGGCGTGGGCATCGAAAGCGTGGGCACCGAAGGCGTGGGCACCGAGGGCAACCGTGACGGCAACGGCCTGCGAGGTCTGCGAGACCGCGTCCGGTCGGCCGGAGGAAAATTCGCGGTCGGCGCAGGACCCGACGGGACGGGCACAGAACTGAAAGTGGTGTTCGGATGATTCGCGTGTTGCTGGCCGACGACCAGGCACTCGTCCGCGGTGCGTTGGTGGCATTGCTCGGCCTCGAAGGCGACATCGACGTCGTCGCCGAAGTGGGCAGGGGAGACGAGGTGCTCGACGCGGCACGGTCGAGCAACGCCGAGGTGTGCCTGCTCGACATCGAAATGCCCGGACTCGACGGTATCGCCGTCGCCGGGCAACTCGCCCGCGAACTCCCCGGCGTGCGGTCGCTGATCGTCACCACCTTCGGTCGACCCGGCTACCTGCGCTCCGCGCTCGAAGCGGGCGCGTCGGGGTTCGTCGTCAAAGACACTCCCGCCACCGAACTCGCCGAAGCGGTGAGGCGAGTTCGGCGAGGCGAACGTGTCGTGGATCCGGCCCTGGCAGCAGAATCCATCGCAGGCGGCAACAATCCCCTCACCGACCGGGAACGCGACGTGCTGCGCGCGGCATTGGACGGTGTGCCCGTCGCCGCCATCGCGAGCGCAGTGCACCTGTCGCAGGGGACGGTACGCAACTATCTGTCGTCGGCGATCGGGAAGACGGGGACGACGACGAGGGTCGAGGCGGCACGGCGTGCTCAGCAGAACGGGTGGATTTGAGCCTGCTCACCCCACTTGAACTGAGCGAATGGCACATTCGGCTCGATCACGAGGATGAATGATACATTCGCTCACTCCACGGGGAGGGGGCTACGCCCACTACGTGTTGCGGCCACCGTTGACGCCGATGACCTGCCCGGTGATGTAGCTCGCGCCGTCGCTCACGAGGAACGAGGTGGTGGCCGCGATGTCGTCCGCCGTCCCGACACGCCCCACCGGGGTGCGCGCGATCTGGTCTTCGATCGAGATCAGGCCTTGACTCGCGTGGTCGCGCATCATCGGGGTGTCGATGAATCCCGGGGGAATCGTGTTGACGGTGATGCCGTGCTTCGAGAACTCGAGTGCCAGCGACTTCGTCAGTCCGATCACTGCCGACTTCGACGACACGTACGCCGACATCCCCGCGACACCGCTGTGTGCGCTCGACGAGGAGATGTTCACGATCCGGCCCCACCCGGAGTGGATCATGTGCGGCAGGACGGCCTGGCAGCAGTCGAAAGTACCGGTGAGGTTGACGGCGTGCACGGTGTCCCACACCTGGCGGGTGACCTCGAGGGCCGGGCCTGCGATGGTGACACCGGCACTGTTGACGAGAATCTGCGGGATCCCCAGCCGGGTCTTCACCTCGTCGATGCCGGCGTCGATGGCGGCGCGGTCGGTCACGTCGACCGGGACACCGATGGCGGTGCCGCCCTCGGATTCGATCTGCGCGGCAGCGGCTTTCGCGCTGTCTCCATCGCGGTCGAACAGCGCCACCGCGTTGCCGTCGGCGGCGAGTCGGCGACCGATGGCGAGGCCGATGCCGGAGCCTCCGCCGGTGACGATGGCTGTGCGGGGTTTCTGTGAAGCAGTCATGTTCCAACCTTCGCTAAGTTCTCGTGTGAATCCAGTGATGTAGCAAGACGATCAGAGTCTCCGGGCGGCGTTCTCTCCCTCCCAGATCGCGTTGAAGATCCGCCGCGGTGCGTGCGCGTCGCCGACAAGATGAACGTCGATGCCGCTGCCCTCGAGATCGCGGGCCAACTGATCGTCGGCGGCATTGCCGAGGACCAGCACGACCGCGTCGACGTCGGTGAGCGTCGAGGTCTCGGAGGTGAACACGTCGGTGAGAGTGACGGTGTCGCCGTCGATCGCCGCGACCTCCACGTGGGGTGTGAACGTCGCCCCGGCGCGCCGCAACCGGCCGAAGGCGAAGGGGAGGTCGTGGGCGTCGGCGAATGCGTGTCCGAGCTGCGGATACTGCGACACGATGTGCACCGGGTGTCGCCGCGCCAGTAGGTACTCGGCGGTGATGAAGGCCTGCCGGTCGCCGGTGTCGTCGACGATGAGGATGCGGTGGGGTAGCTCGGCGCGACCACTGAGCACCTCCTCCGGCGTGTACACGTTCCACTGGTCGGTGCCGGGCAGGGAACCGCCGCCCCACAGATCGGGTCGGCGAGCGGTCCACCCGTGCCGCAGCGGTGTCGAGCCGGTTGCGATCACCGCGGCCTCGAACCTGCCCGCGAGCTCCTCCGCCGTGACGCGGTGGCCGAGCTCGATCTTGACGCCGGCCTCGGCGAGTTGTGTGGCAAGCCAGTCGGTGACGCCCGACCATTCGCGATACGGCTCGGCCGCGGTGATCCAGCGAACCTGCCCGCCCAGCGTCGAATCCTGTTCGAAAAGTGTGACCACATGGCCCAATTCGTGGGCCGTCAGGACGGCGCGCAATCCTGCTGGGCCACCGCCCACGACCGCGACGGTGCGGCGCACTCGCGTCCTGGTGTCGTCGCCGTCGAACTCCTTCTCGCGACCCACCTTCGGATTGTGGATACACGAGAGCGGACCGCGTGCGAACGACGCGACGCACCAGTTCGATCCGATACACGGACGGATCGAATCGGGTTCGCCCCGCTGCGCCTTCTCCGGCCACATCGGGTCGGCGATGAGTTGACGTGCCATGCCGACGAACTGTGCCTTGCCGGAGACGAGAACGTCTTCGGCCATCTCGGGGGTGGTGATGCGCCCGACGGCCATCACCGGCACGGAGACCGCCCGGGTGATCGCGGCGGTGTCGGCGAGTTCGTATCCGGCGGGGCGCGCCGTCGACGTCCCGTAGATCTGCATCCGATCCAGATAGGTGCCCTGGCTGGTCGAGATGTAGTCGATGCCGTCACGGTCGATCACTTCTGCGATCCGGACCCAATCGGCATTGGTCAGACCGCCCGGCAAAGTGCCGTCGTCGCTGTTCAGCCGGACTCCGAGAATCCGATCCTGCGGAACAACCTGACGGACCTGCTCGACGATCCGTCGCACGATCCGGATGCGGTTCTCGAACGAACCCCCGTACTCGTCGACGCGGTGATTGGTTGCCGGCGAGAGGAATTGGCCCAGTAGGTAACCGTGGGCGAGGCCGTGCACTTCGATCCCGTCGACGCCGCCGTCGATCGCATAACGCGCGGACCGCGCGTAATGCTCCACCAGTTCATCGATCTCGCGGTGGGTCATCTCGTGTGGGATCTCGCGGTAGACGGTGTCGGGTAGCGCGCTCGGCGCCCACGTCGGGAGCCGCGAGATGATGCCGTCGGTCTGCCGTCCCCGATGCCAGAGTTGCGCCAGCAGCAGTGTTCCGTGCGGCCGGACCGCATCGGCCACCTTCCGGTAACTGTCGACGACGGCCTCGTCGTAGGCGTGGATCACCCCGCGTCGCGGCTGGGTGGTCGGGTGCACCGCCATCGCTTCCATGGTGATCACACCGACACCGCCGCGGGCGCGGGCGGCGTAGTAGTCGGCGCTCGCGTCGGCGAAGGTGCCGTCGGTGGAGAACTCGGTGGCGTGGGCCGTCATCCAGATGCGGTTGCGGGCCGTGCGTGGCCCGAGCGCGATCGGTGAGAACAGCGTGGGGTAGGCGTGCATGGTCAGTGCCGCTCCAGTAACTGCCCGTACCCCTCGACACGATCCGTGATCCCGTTGCTGCGCAGCGCATGCCAGTACGTCGCGGTGTTCACTGCGATGACGGGGAGGCCGAGTCGCTGCTCGGCCTCGGCGGCGATGCGCCCGGCACACATGTTGGCACCGAACTGGACGATCGCGCGGGGGCGGGTCGCGGCGAGGTCGGCGAATCCGCGTTCGACGGTGTCCCGAGTGATGTGCGCGATCCCCACCGCGCTGGGCGCGCGCAGGTGGATGGCGTCGTGCAGCTGGTATCCGCAGGCTTCGACGAAGGTCTTCAGGTGGGCTTCGGACACCGGTTGATAGGGGGTGAGCAGTGCGATCGGCCCGTCGTCGACCCCGACGGCGCGCAACGCGGTGGGGATTGCTTCCCCGGCGTGGACGAGGCGCAGATCGTCGCCGAACTTGTCGCGGAGGCGCTGCTGGATCGCCTCGCCTGCCTTCGGGTCGCCGTAGACCGATTCGATCGACACGCCGAGGACGACGCAGTCGGGCCTGCAGGTCAGGACCCGTTCGACGGCGTCGTCGACCCCGCGGTCGATGTCGCGGACGAGATGTTCGAAGTCGTCGTCGGTGGTGGTGACGCGGTCGGGGATGTGGATACGTCCGATGTGGTTGGTGACGCCGTGGGGTCGCATGTCGTCGTATTCGGGTTGGACGATGGTGTTCACCGAGGGGGTGACCACTCCGAGTTTGAGTCTGAAGCCCAATGCGTCGGTCATCCAGGTCTCCCGTATGTAGTCGAAGGGGCGACTGCCGCACGCGCCGCCCATTCCTGCATACACGCCCGAGTGCTATCCTCGCAAGGATTGCATACATGGATGAAAAGTCTTATATTGCATGAAGTTCCCTTCATGATGCTGGTATCTGAGCTGTGCAATGGAAGGTGAGTTCCCCAATGGCCACGCTGACCGCGCGCCGATTGACCGACACTGTGGGAGCCGAGCTCGTCGATGTCGACGCTCACCGGCTCCTCCACGACGACGACCTTCCGCACGAGTGCATGGAGGCTCTCGAGCGGTACGGCGTGCTGCTCCTGCGCGGGCTGCCCATCGACGACGACCTGCAGGTCGAGTTCTGTCGCAGACTCGGGGAGGTGGTGCAGTTCCCCAAGTACGAGAACCCGAACGTCATGGAGATCAGCTTCGACCCGACGAACCCCAACGTGAGCTACTTCCCGAGCAACGATCACTGGCATTTCGACGGGTCCATGGACGACATTCCTGCCAAGGCCGTCACCCTGAGTGCGCGCGTCCTCGCGAGCGACGGGGGTGAGACCGAATTCGCGAGTACCTACGCCGCCTACGACGCCCTCTCCGACGACGAGAAGGAAAGCTTCGCGGAGCTGCGGGTGCTGCATACCTTCGAGGCGATTCAACGCCGCAGCTACCCGAACCCGACGCCGGAGCAGCTCGAGGACTGGGCGAGCTGGCCGCAACGTGAGCACCCCCTCGTCTGGGAGCACCGCTCGGGCCGACGGTCGCTGGTGTTCGGGCACAGCGCTTCTCACATCCTGGGGATGGGTTTCGACGAGGGCCGCGCACTGCTCGACGACCTGAGCCGACGGGCCACCGCTCCCGACCGGGTGCTGCGACACGAATGGCAGGTGGGCGACCTCGTCATCTGGGACAACCTCGGACTGCTGCACCGCGCGTGCCCGTTCGACCGCACCGAAGCGCGCCGCATGCACCGCACCACCCTGGCCGGCGACGAGCCCATCACCAGTGCCCGCTCGATCACGGTCGGTGCCTGAGATGCAGCTCGACGGAAAAGTCGTCGTGGTTACCGGTGCGGGGTCCGGTATCGGCAAGGCCATCGCGCGCAAGTTCGCTGCAGAGGGAGCGAACGTGGTGTGCGTGAGTGTCACCGGACGCGCCATCGACGTCGCCGACGAGATCGGCGAGAACGCCATCGGAATCAAAGCCGACATCAGCAGCGAACCCGACGTCGTACGCATGATCACCACCACCGAGGACGTGTTCGGGCGGGTCGATGTGCTGGTGAACAATGCCGGGTTCGGCGGGCCGATGAAACCGTTGCACGAACAGGCGCTCGATGATTGGGACCAGGTCCACGACGTGAACCTGCGCGGGGTCTTCCTGTGCATGAAGTACGGGATCCGCTCGATGCTGAACACCGGCGGCGGCTCCATCGTCAACATCTCCTCGATGACCGCGATGGTCGGCTTCAAACACCACGGCGTGTACGGCGCAGCGAAGGCGGGAGTCAACCAGCTGACGAAGACCGCGGCGCTCGACTACGCGGACGAGAACATCCGGGTCAATGCAGTATGCCCGGGAACCGTGTGGACCGGTCTCGTGGCCCTGTCGAAAGACCACCCGACGCCACCGCCGGGCGTCAACCGGGTGCCCGGTATCCCGATGGACCGCTGGGGTGTGCCCGACGAGATCGCGTCGGCCGCGTTGTTCTTCGCGAGCGACGCCTCGTCGTACATCACCGGTGTCCTGATGCCCGCCGACGGCGGCTACTCGGTCGGCTTCTCGGGAATGGGCGCAGAGAAATCGGGCAGACACACGGCCTGACGGTCACGACGAAGCGCGACGCACCGCACCGAACCTCGCCAGCGCACGCAACCGCACCCAGTCGACGGAAGGCTCGGCGGGGCGTGTGCCCGGACGCTCCCGCGGCACCCGCACCCGCAGCGCGCCTGCCTCGATCCCGCACCGCACCGGAGTGGTCAGCAGGAACGATTCGCCGTCCACCCCCACCGAGATCTCGGGGGCGTCGGCATCGACGATCACTTCGGACGTCTCGTGCTGAGTCAGGCCGCGCGCATGGGCCCGGCGCAGCAGCGAGACCGCCTGGGCGGTGCCCGCGACCGACACGGTCACGACGCCCAGCAGACCCCGGTCGAGCCGATCCCGCCTGCTCATGCCCGCGAGGTCGCTTCCGCCGTACCGGTTGTTGCTCACCAGCACCGCCTGTGGTGATCGGACGGTGACGTCGCCGATCTGCGCGACCAGATTCGGACCGGACTGTCCGGCAAGAAGGTCCGGAAGCATCTTCAGCACCGTCCGGGTCTTGTCGTCCCGGTAGGCGGGGCTGCGCACCACCTCGGCGTACACACCGAACGACACGTTGTTGACGAATGCCCGGCCGTTGATCCGCCCGAGGTCGATGCGGATGTCGACGCCGTCGTGGAGCGCATCGAGACACCGTGCGGGATCGTCGCGATCGAGTCCGAGATCCATCGCGAAATGATTGCGTGTCCCGGCACTGATCACCATGAACGGCACCCGAGTTTCGGCGGCGATCGCAGCGATACGCGCCTGGGTTCCGTCACCACCGGCCACACCGAGCAGGTCGGCGCCGTCCATGACCGCGCGGCGAGCGAGCTCGTCGACGTCGGCGAAGTTCGTCTCGTCGAGCAGAACGACTTCGGCACCGAGCTTCTCGGCTTTGTGCCGAAGATCGAACCTCGCGACCTTCCCGTTTCCTGACCGAGGGTTCATGAAGAGGACCGGGCGATTCGGCGGTGTCGCAGGGATTTCCAGCATCACTTCGGTAGATTTCCTGCGTCGCAACGCCGCACGGCCACAGGTCGTCGCGAGTGCGGCGAAGACCAGTGACGCGATCACCACTGCGAGCAGGTGCGCCCGCACGAACATCACGAACACCGAGAGCGGCACCAGCGCCGCCACGGCGAGCGCTGTCCAGCGCAGCGGACCTCGGCCGGCGAGGAACCAGTACAGAGCGGCCACGCACACCACCGTGCCGCCGACCCCGATGAGGAGGACACCCATCGTGCTCAGTACGCCGGCAGAGACCAACGGGACGATGACGGCGAGGAATGCGAAGGCGAACGCAGCGCGCGCCCACCAGCGTCGGCCGGGTGTCGCGTCCTCGACGATCATAGATTCGGTCATGACCGGTCCACCTCTCGAACACTGGTGATTCCACGGTAGTTACCCGCATTCCCGGCTACGTCGCAATTGTGCCGTTAACCCATCGAGCAGGCCACGATCGGCGCACACTGAATCACGTCCCATCCGATATCACGTCCTATCCGATCAGAGACGGGAACAGTCATGTCCGATCCGAGTACCAAGCAGGCTGTCGCCAAGGGAACCTCGATGGGCGCAGCGATCCTTCTCGTGACCGTCGGCGTCCTGCAGATATTCCAGGGCATCGCGGCCATCGCCGAGGACGAAGTGTTCGTCACCGGCATCGAATACATCTACAAGTTCGACTTCACCACATGGGGTTGGATCCACCTCGTCCTCGGCATCCTCGTCACCTTGACAGGTCTGGTCCTGTTCACGGGTGCCATCTGGGCGCGGTTCGCGGCGATCTGCATCCTCGCGCTCTCGATCGTCGCCAACTTCCTGTGGCTGCCGTACTACCCGTGGTGGTCGATCCTGATCATCGCGCTCGACATCGTCGTCATCTGGGCGATCGCGACGTGGAATCCCGACCGGGTGTAGGAGAAGGATGTCGATTTCTGCCGGGGTCGCTGCGCACCCGACCCGTGAAGAACGAGCGGAGCGTGGTCGGGCTGCTCGGAGTGTGACCCCGTTGGAAGCGCTCGCCGAAGTCGACACGAGCTCCCCGCGCGACCCGCTCGGGTTGCTCGAACACCAGGCCCGGTCGCGGCTTCGGGAGCTCGTGCCGGTTCGGTACGGACGGATGTCGGCGTCGCCCTTCCCGTTCTATCGGGGCGCAGCCCTGGTGATGGCCGACGATCTGTCGCGCACCCCGAATTCGGGTCTGTACACACAGCTGTGCGGCGACGCGCATCTGAGCAATTTCGGAATCTTCGCGACCCCCGAACGCAAGCTGGCGTTCGATGTCAACGATTTCGACGAGACCTATCCCGGCCCGTTCGAATGGGACGTCAAACGGCTGGTGGCGAGCCTGGCCGTGGCCGGTCTGGAGAACGGGTACAGCGGTAAACAGATCAAACGGATCACACGGGCGTGCGCCGCCGAGTACCGGGAGACGATGCTCCTCCAGGCCGGCCGCGGCACTCTCGCGGTGTGGTACTCGCACATCGAGCCGACCACCGAACTCATCGAGCTGCGAGACGAACTCGACGCCACGATGAAGAAGCGCACCCGGAAGATGCTCGAGAAGTCGATGACCCGCGACAGCGTGCAGGCGTTGGGCAAACTCACCGAGGTCGTGGACGGGGAGCGGAAGATCATCCACAATCCGCCGCTGATCGTCCCGCTCGAGGAAGCACTGGCGGTGGGCGACACCGCGGCGCTGTACGAGGAATTGCATCAGCGGATGCGCTCCTATCGGGCGACACTGCAGTGGGACCGCCGTGTCCTGCTCGAGGAGTTCGAGTTCGTCCAGGCAGCACGCAAGGTGGTCGGTGTCGGCAGTGTCGGCACCCGGGCGTTCATCTTTCTGCTGCGCGGTGCCGACGACGGAGACCCGCTGTTCCTCCAGGCGAAGGAAGCGCAGGCGTCGGTGCTGTCCGGGTACGTCGAGGGGCCCACGTTCCGGAACGAAGGGGAGCGGGTCGTCAACGGTCAGCGGCTGATGCAGGCGACGAGCGACATCTTCCTCGGCTGGGAACAAGGACCCGGCGTCGACGGCGTGCGGCGCGATTTCTATCTACGGCAGTTGCGCGACGGCAAAGGCTCGGCAGCGGTCGAGGTGATGTCGCCGGCCGGGCTGACGCTGTACGGGCGGTTGTGCGGACGGACACTGGCCTACGCGCATGCCCGCAGCGGTGACCGCATCGCCATCGCCGCGTACCTCGGGTCGGACACCGAATTCGACGAATCGATGACGGCCTTCGCGAAGACGTACGCAGCGCGCAACATCAAGGATCATGCGCTGCTCGTCGACGCCATCGAGCAGGGGCGAATCGCCGCCAGGCCGGGGATCTGAGGAGCCGGCTTCCCGCGCGCGTGTCAGCTATCCGCGCGTGCTGTCGGGGGTGTCGGAAGCTGAAGAGCGCGCGGGAACATCAACCGTCGCAGTGGGACGTGAGAAACACAGCGACGCAATGAAACCGACGACCAACACCACGGCGGGCAGCAGTGTCGACTCCGCCATTGCCGAGCTGAACCCCTCCCGGACGGGCTCGGGCATCTCGCCGGTCATGCCCTCCATGCCGCCGCCCGCGCCGGACAAGCCGTTGGCAGACAGACGCGCAGTGATGAGTGCCCCGATGGCCGCGCTACCGAGGACCGCACCGACCTGGCGCGTGGTGTTGTAGATGCCGGAACCCGCGCCCGCCTGATGCGGCGGCAGGTTTCGCGTCGCCGTCGCGGCGAGCGGCGACCAGATGAAGGCGTTGGCGATACCCATCAACGTGATCGGCAGGAGCAACTCCCAGATCTCTACGTGCGGTGTCATCACCAGCGCCAGCCACGCCAGTGAGATCGCGAGCATCAGGAACCCGGGTGCCGCGATGTAGCGAGGATGGGTGCGGTCGACCAACTTGCCGACGAACGGGGCGAGCACACCGGAGAACACGGCCATCGGCACCATCAGCAGCGCAGAACCGGTCGGGGACAACCCGCGCACACCCTGCGCGTAGAACATCAGGGGCAACATCATCGAGGTGATCGAGAAACCCATCGAGGTGATCGCGATGTTGGCCATCGAGAAGTTGCGGTCGCGGAAGAGCACGAGGGGAAGGAGCGGCTCGTCCTTGTTGCGCGACTGATTCCGGACGAACAGCGCGAGCAGCACCAGTCCGGCCCCGATCATCAGCCAGATCCGCAGCGACCACTCATAAGTGTTGCCCTCCTGCAGACCGAACACCAGCAGGAACATGCCTGTGGCGCTGAGCACGACGCCGGGAATGTCGAACTTGTGCGGGTGTGTTTCGAGGGCGGGGACGTACCGCATCGCGGCGAGGAACGCGATGACACCGACCGGCACGTTCACGATGAAGATCCACTCCCAGCCGAGACCATCGACGAGGATGCCGCCGGCCAGCGGGCCGACCAGTGTCGCGACACCGGCGGTCGCGCCCCACAGGCCCATCGCGGTGCCGCGCTTGTCGGGCGGGAAGGTGCGGGTGATGACGGCCATCGTCTGAGGCGTCATCATGGCTGCGCCGAAGCCCTGGAACACCCGGGCGATGATCAGCATGTCGATGCTGCCGGACAGACCACACCACAGCGACGCCACCGTGAACAGCGCCAGACCGGTCAGATACAGCTTCTTCGGGCCGTAGCGGTCGCCGAGGCGGCCGGTGATCAGCAGGGGCACCGCGTACGCCAGGAGATAGGCGCTGGTCACCCAGACGACGCTGTTGATGTCGGCAGAGAAGGCTTCCAGGATTGCCGGGTTCGCCACCGCAACGATGGTGGTGTCGACGAGGATCATGAAGAAGCCCAGGCACAGCGCCCACAGCGCCGGCCACGGCCTGGCCTGGGTGTGTTGATTCGTCTCGGTCACGTGCTGTCCCTCACCGTCTGCCTCATTTCGGCCACCGCAAGCAAGGCGGTCGTCCGGAACGATCAACGGCACCCCGGCCACGGAGGCTCAGACGAATCAAATTACACCCCCCTTCGGACAACAACGGACGCTCGCGCCAGGATGTACATCGGCAGTTGGCTCCGTGCTTCCCGCGGTTTGCCCGTCGCTCACATCTCCCGCGTAGTAAATCGGGTATGCACTGCACAGTGTTCGGAACAGGGTACTTGGGAGCCACGCACGCGGCCTGCATGGCCGAACTCGGGCACGACGTGCTCGGGGTCGACGTCGATGCCGGCAAGATCGCAAAGCTCGAATCGGGCGAAGTGCCGTTCTACGAACCGGGCCTTGCCGAGATACTCCGCCGGAATCTCGACGCAGGTCGCCTCGCCTTCACCACCTCCTACGAGGACGCCGCAGCCTTCGCCGACGTCCACTTCATCTGTGTCGGCACCCCACAGAAACAGGGCGAGTACGCGGCGGATCTGTCGCACGTCAACGCCGTCGTCGATGCACTGAGTCCACTCCTGACCGAGCCCGCGCTGATCGTCGGCAAGTCGACAGTGCCGGTCGGAACGGCGGTCGAACTCGTCGAGCGGGCCCGTGCCGCGGCGCCGGTCGACGTCGAACTCGTGTGGAATCCCGAGTTCCTGCGCGAAGGTTTCGCGGTACAGGACACCCTGTCGCCGGACCGTTTGGTGTGCGGGGTGGAGCGCAAGGGAGCGGGACGCGGCGAAGCGATCCTGCGCGACGTGTACGCGACACTGATCGACCGCGGCGTGCCCTTCCTCGTCACCGAACTCGCGACCGCGGAGCTCGCGAAGTCGTCGGCGAATGCCTTTCTCGCCACGAAGATCTCGTTCATCAACGCGATCGCCGAGGTATGTGAGGTCGCGGGCGCCGACGCCGTCGAACTCGCCGACATCCTGGGCCACGACGACAGGATCGGCCGGAGGTTCCTGGGCAGCGGCCTCGGATTCGGGGGCGGCTGCCTGCCGAAGGACATCCGCGCGCTCATGGCCCGCGCCGGTGAGCTGGGTGCCAACCAGGCACTGCACTTCCTGCGCGAAGTCGACAGCATCAATATGCGTCGTCGAACCCGGATGGTGGAACTGACGCGGCACGCGTGCGGCGGTTCGGTACTCGGCGCGCGCATCGCAGTGCTCGGTGCCGCATTCAAGCCGGGTTCCGACGACGTCCGCGACTCACCGGCACTCAACGTCGCCGGCCAACTGCAGCTCGAGGGTGCCGCGGTGACGGTGTTCGACCCGCAGGCGATGGACAACGCCCGGCGGGTCTTCCCGACCCTCGGATATGCGACGAGCGCGCTCGAGGCCTGCACCCGAGCGGACGCGGTGCTCGTGCTCACCGAATGGCCCGAATTCCGGGATCTGGATGCGACGGCGATCGCCTCGGTCGTCAACACCCGTGCGGTGCTCGATGGCCGGGCCTGCCTCGACCGCAGCGAGTGGGAAAGCTCCGGATGGACCTATTCGAGACTCGGTGTCGCCGCATAGTGGTGACGGAACATAACGTCACAGGTAGTTCGGCGTGGCGAACGCTGTAGGATGCCGACCCGAATGGTATCGAAAATCCGGTTGGGTACCATCGATCCGGTGCGAAGTGCCGGGGGTGGCTGACAGCCGGCGCGACAACGACTGTCGAAGGCGGCTGATGAGTTCGGTTCTCGGTGTGACCGTGGGGGAGAGCGCCGTCCGGATCGTGCGTCCGATCGATCGGACTGCGCCATCTGCGGGGTTCCAGTTCCAAGTGATGGAGACGGGCAAGGACGAGCCCGCCCAGCTCGCTGCGCGCACGCTGGGTGTGCTGAGCCAGACCGGTATCGCCGGTGAGCAGATCGACGCGGTGGGCATCGTCTACCGCGACAAGGCTCAGGCCGACCGCATCCGTGCGGCGATGGCCGTCGAGGACCTCGACAATTTCACGCTGGTCTCCGAGCCGGAGGCAGCACTCGCGTACCTGCAGTCGACCGGTGAGCTCGGCAGCGACACCGCCGTGTTCTACGACCTCGGCGACTCCGGCCTCACGGTCACCGTCGTCGACCTCGGCCTCCGCGAGGTCCTCGCCGAACGTACCGACATCATCGGCGGTCGCATCTTCGACCAGGTGATCCGCGATCACCAGCTCGACACCAACGGAGTGTGGCGCCCCGACGACCCGGCGACCGACAGCGAACTGTCGGCGCAGTGCCGTGAGGCGAAGGAGAAGCTGTCGGCGACCGACAGCGTCGCCGTGCCCGGCGCGGCCGGTGTCGTGCTGATGTCGCGCGACACCTTCGACCCCCTCATTGGGCAGTGCGTCGAGTCGTCGGCGCAGTTCGTGCACCACGTCATCGCGCGGTCGGGTCGCAATCCCGAAGCGGTGGTGCTCCTGGGCGGCGGCGCGCACATCCCTCTCGTGCAGGAAGTGCTGCGCTCGTGGATCGGGCTTCCACTGGTCGTGCCGCACGAGCCTGAACTCGTGCTCGCCAAGGGCGGCGCGATCCTCGCCGGGAAGCCACCGACCTCGCAGCCGGTGAGCTCCCTGACTCGTATCGTTCCTGCCTCGGCGGATATGACGGCGGTCACCGAGCAGATCCCGGTGGTCACCGCGTCGATGAAGTCGTCGGTCCGGTCGGAAACTGCTGTCGCTGCGTCCGGAACGAAGAAGTCGCGGTTCGGCAACACGTCGAACAAGGAACCGGAGGTGAGCGGCAAGCAGATCTCCGGGGCCGGTATCGCGGGCACCGCGCTGGCCGTGATTGCGGTGATCGGTGTGGGCCTCGGCGCCGGTAACGGCCTGTTCTCCGGCTCATCCGGCAACAACGGAACCAGTCCCACCGAGACGTTCGTGACGCCGACGACGTCGCGCACCGTGCCGCGCCCGCAGCCTGCCGTCGCACCGGCGACCGTGACCACCACACCTCCCGTCACCACGACGGTGACGCAGGAGGCGCCGCGCCCGGTTCCTCCCGCCCCGGAGCCGGAACCGCCGCCGCCACCGCAGCTGATCCCGGGTGTCGACCTTCCGGTCATCCAGCTGCCCACGATCCAGCTGCCGACCCTCCCGCAGATCCCGCTGCCCGGGCTCTGAGAACTTTCCTCCGTTTGTGCGGGTTTCCGTGGGTCGTGAGGCAACGGGAAGTCGTGTAGGTGGGGGGAGATTTTATCCACAGGGCATCGAAGTTATCCACAATGCCGTATTTGCCCGGGTTTTGTAGCGGCGCTTCGGGCAGGCTCAGTGCATGCCGGATCCCACACCGCTCACCCGAGCCCTGCTACGTTCGCGCGGCGTCTCCGACGACCGCATCACCCACGCGATTCGGAGCGGAAGTCTCGCACCGGTCGCGCGCGGGCTGTATCTCCGTCGAACCGAGTACGACGCACTCGACGCCGCCGGCCACCATCGCGTCCGCGCCCGACACGAAGGGGCCTGCCTCGAGCAGGGGCACGCACTGAGTCATGTCTCGGCAGCGCTCGTCCACGGCTTCGACGTGTGGAACGTCGACCTTCGTCGAGTGCACGTGTCGGGAAACAAGGGGCGGATCACCGAAAGCGTGCATCGGCACCAGACTCGGTTCTCCGGCGGGGACGTCGTCGACATCGGTGTTCCCGTCACCTCGATCGAGCGGACCATCGTCGACCTCGCTCGGTCGCTGCCGTTCGAGCAGGCCGTGGTCGCGGGAGACGCCGCGCTGAGACACGACCCGTCGGCGCGTGACCGACTTCCCGATGCCGTCGCCTCCGCGTCGTGGGGCCACGGCGCGGCAGGAGCTCGTGCGGTCGCGTCGTTCATCGATGGGCGCAGTGAGAGTGTCGGGGAATCTCGGTCGCGGGTGCGGATCGCCGAGTGCGGCCTACCCGCCCCGATACTGCAACAGGCCGTCCAGGCCCGCAACGGACGCACCTACCGCCTCGACTTCTTCTGGAAGGACGACGGGGTCATCGGCGAGTTCGACGGACTCACCAAATACGACGACCGCCGCGACCTCGTGGCGGAGAAGCGACGCGAAGATGCATTGCGCGACCTCGGATTCGAGGTCGTCCGCTGGACGTGGCACGACCTCGACCGGTTCGGCGTCGTCGCCGCAGGCATCGCGCGCGCCGGGAACCGTCGAAAGCGTGCGTGACGGAAACCTTCCCCCACCTACACGGCTTCCCGTTGCCTCACGACCCACGGAAACCCATGCAACCGGCGGAAACTTTTGCATCAGCGCGAGTGACGCCCGGCGGGTGCGGCCGGGGCGCCGGTGCGCGCGAGCACCGCGGCGATCCCGGTGGTCAGCGGCACCGACAGTGCCAGTGCGATACCGCCGACACACGCGCGGACCACTTCGATGGCGACGGCGTCGCCGGTGATCACATCCGACACCGACCGGCCCGCAACGGAGAACAACAGCATCAGTGGCAGGGCGCCACCGGCGTAGGCGAGGACGAGGGTGTAGACGGTACTGGCGATGTGATCGCGGCCGACACGCATCGCCGATACGAAGATATCCCGACGCGACGCCCGCGGGTCGAGGGCTGCAAGCTCGAACGCCGACGACGCCTGGGTGATCGTCACGTCGTTGAGCACACCGAGCGACCCGATGATGAAGCCGGCGAGCAGCAGACCTGTGATCGACACGTGTCCGATGTAGAGCTGCACATCGGTGTTCTGTTCCTCGGACAGACCCGTCAGATGTGTCATCTCGATCGCGACATACGACAACAGGGCAGCGAGCGCCATCGAGGCGAGGGTGCCCAGGAGCGCAGAACTCGTCCGCAGATTGACGCCGTGCGCGAGATACAACACCGCGTAGAGGATCAGCGCCCCGCCCACCAGCGCGACCGGGACGGCAGGTTGCCCGTCGAGCAACGCAGGCAGCATGAACATCACGAGCACACCGAACGCGACACCGAGCCCGATCAGGGCTCGCAGCCCACGCCACCGGGCGACCGCGACGATGACGATCGCGAACGCCGCGACGATCAGCGCCAGCGGCATTCCGCGGGCGAAGTCGTAGAAGGAGTACATCGTCGCCCCGGACGGGTCGGTCTGACGCACCAGCCGGATCGAATCGTCTAGGTGCAGTTCCGGTTGGCCGGGCCCCGGAATCACTTCGAGCAGGGTGCGGGTGCCGGCGTTGGGACCCGACTCGATCTCGATGATGCTGCGCTCGCATTCGAACGCCTGGGTCGGTGGAGGTGCCGGCTGGTCCTCGAACACCCGGCCCATCGACGCGCTTCCACACCACCCGGTGTCCTGTTCGACGACGGTTCCGGCTTCCGTCACGACGGCGCCGCCGTCGGAGGTCTGGAACGGCGCGGGGATGTCGACGGATTGCTCGCTCGGCCACAGCATCGCTGTGCCCACGAGCGTGACCGCGCCGATCGCAACGAGGAGGCCGACGACGATCCTGGCGGCGAGGGGAGCTAGTGGAGCGGGGCCCTCGAAGTGCCCGTGTCCGTGCCCGTGTCCGTGACTCACCGCAACAGGTTAGTCATAGGAGCGCGTGGATCCGAAACGGAGGGAAAGGGCTGGTGGTGGCGGGGAGCAGGGGGTGTCCCCGCCACCGTCACCTGGCTTCGCACAGGGGGGATGGCGTGAGCCAGGGAGCCCGGCACCGAAGTGCCAGAACCCAAGTTACTTGTACTTTCACCGATCCGGGAAGGAGCTGGGCATGTGGGTCTGATCACGCTCGGACAAATGCCCCATGTCGACTCAGGGTCAACCCCTTCCGACCTGCTAATTTTCGAACCACATCTACCAAGATCTCCGTTTGGCAACGATTCCTACTGCTTGTAGCTGGACAGGAAGTTCCCGAACCGCTCGATCGCCACCGCGAGGTCGCGTGCCCACGGCAGCGTGACGACACGCAAGTGGTCGTGGTTCGGCCAGTTGAAGCCCGTGCCCTGCACCATGAGGATCTTCTCCTGAAGCAGGAGATCCTGGACGAGTTTCTCGTCGTCGTGGATCTCGTACACCTCCGGATCGAGCCTCGGGAACGCGTACAGCGCGCCGCGCGGCTTGACGCAACTGACGCCGGGGATCGCATTGAGGCGTTCCCACGCGACGTCGCGCTGCTCGAGGAGGCGCCCGCCGGGAAGCACCAGATCGTCGATGCTCTGGTAGCCACCGAGCGCCACCTGGATCGCGTGCTGTGCCGGAACGTTGGGGCACAGGCGGGTTGAGGCGAGCAGATCGATGCCCTCGAGGAATCCGGACGCGTGGTCTTTGGGGCCGGTGATGACCATCCAGCCCGACCGGTAGCCGGCGACACGGTAGGCCTTCGACAGGCCGTTGAACGTCAGGCACAGCAGATCGGGGGCCAGCGTCGCCAGTGAGATGTGCTTGGCGTCGTCGTAGAGGATCTTGTCGTAGATCTCGTCGGCGAGCAGCAGAAGCTGATGCTTGCGGGCGAGCGCGACCAGCCGCGCGAGGACTTCTGTCGAGTACACCGCGCCCGTCGGATTGTTCGGGTTGATGACCAGAAGCGCCTTGGTCTTCTCCGTGATCTTGGACTCGATGTCGTCGATGTCCGGGTTCCAGTCGTTGTTCTCGTCACACAGGTAGTGGACCGGGGTGCCGCCGGCGAGGGAGGTCATCGCCGTCCACAGCGGGTAGTCGGGCGCGGGGATGAGGACCTCGTCGCCGTCGTCGAGCAGCGCCTGCATCGTCATGGTGATGAGTTCGGAGACGCCGTTGCCCAGGTAGACGTCGTTGATGTCGAACTTCGGGAAGCCCGGCACCAGTTCGTAGCGAGTGACGATCGCGCGGCGCGCGGAGGCGATGCCGCGGGACTCGGAGTAACCCTGCGCATGCGGAAGGGACGCGATCATGTCCTGCACGATCGTGTCGGGTGCTTCGAATCCGAAGGGCGCGGGGTTGCCGATGTTGAGCTTGAGGATGCGGTGACCTTCGGCTTCGAGCCGCGCGGCGTGCGCGTGTACCGGCCCGCGAATCTCGTACAGCACGTTCTGCAGCTTCGACGACTGCTCGAGTGTGCGTGTCATTCGATGATGAAGTTGGCCCTGATCCTCGTTGTTCACGGGCACCATCGTGCCACTGTCGAGCAAACGATTTTCACCCGGTTTTTCGCGACACGCGAAATTAGTCGAAACTCAGGGGCGACGTTTGTCCGTATCAGTGCAATGATTGGGGCTCCATGCAAGATCTGCTTCGTCGGGGTGATGAAGCGGGACGATTTAGGAGTACTCGGAATGGCGCAGGGAACAGTCAAGTGGTTCAACGCAGAGAAGGGGTTCGGCTTCATCGAGCAGGACGGTGGCGGAGCTGACGTCTTCGTGCATTACTCCGAGATCTCGGGTTCGGGCTTCAAGAGCCTCGACGAGGGCGCACGCGTCGAGTTCGAGATCGGACAGGGGCAGAAGGGGCCGCAGGCTCAGGGCGTTCGCGTCATCTGATCTGCACTGAAGCTTTTCTGTCGGCGGCGTTGCATCCTGGGATGCGGCGCCGCCGTCGTGTGCGGTGGGGCGTGGTGTGCGTTGGGGCACAAACCTGCAGCGGAGTTGATGCAGGTGAAGTGAATTTCGGTAGCATCTGCCTGCGTCGGGGGGTCACAGGAATCAGAGTTTCTGTGACAAGCGGATCGTGTTCGGGAGGGTTCTCCCAGACGGCTTGGAGCGGGTTGATCGTGTCAAGAATCCGGAGCGGAAGCTCTGTCGGGAAGTATCAACAGCGGGGGAACTATCGGCGCCGGTGGCGAGATCCCAAGAGGCATCTGTGGCTGTACGGCCTGGCCATCCCACTGAGCCCGTTCCTGGCCTGGGCGCTGGTCCACTATCTGCATCTCGGTGTCTTCTGGGCGACCGGCGCCATCATGATCGCCGTCATCTGCCCGCTGGTGGACCGCTTCACGAAGCTCGACACCAGCAATCCGCCCGAAGAGGTCATGAAGGACCTCGAAAACGACAAGTACTACCGGCGCTGCACGTACGTGTATCTACCGTTGCAGTACGCGGGTCTGATCTTCGGCTGCTGGATGTGGGTGTCGCAGCCGATGGGCTGGGCCGAACGGTTCGCGCTGGCCGCGACGCTCGGCATCGTCGGCGGTGTCGGGATCAACGCGGCGCACGAGATGGGCCACAAGCGCACCAAGATCGAACGACGGCTCGCGAAGGTCGCCCTCGCCCAGTCGTTCTACGGGCATTTCTACGTCGAACACAATTTCGGACACCACATCCGTGTCGCGACCCCGGAGGATCCCGCGACCGCACGGTTCGGTGAGAGCTACTGGAAGTTCCTGCCACGGTCCGTCGGGGGAAGCCTGAAGTCTGCGTGGAACTACGAGCAGGCGCGCCTCGCCCGGCGGGGCGTGTCGGGGTGGAACCTGAAACACAACAACGTCCTCAACGCATGGCTGATGAGCGTGGTGCTGTACGCGGCGCTCATTGCTGCGTTCGGGTGGCAGATCGCGCCGTGGCTCGTGGTGCAGGCGGTCATGGCGATCATGTTCCTCGAGGGCGCCAACTACCTCGAACACTACGGATTGCTCCGACGCAAGCGTGACGACGGGAAATACGTGCGTGTGGCTCCCGAGCACAGCTGGAACAGCAATCACGTGTGTTCCAACCTGTTCCTCTACAACCTTCAGAGGCACAGCGATCATCACGCGAATCCGCTGCGCCGCTATCAGACGTTGCGGTCGATGGACGACGCGCCGCAGCTTCCGGCCGGGTATGCGGTGCTCATCGTGTTGTCGCTGTTCCCCCCGCTGTGGCGTCGGGTCATCGATCCGAAACTTCTCGAGCACTACGACTACGATCTGAGTCGTATCAATATCGATCCGGACAAAGTGGATCCACTGGTTGCGAGGTACGGGCAACGCGGTAATCCTGTAACGAGAAGATGAGTTTGCGATAACGATCGTGTCGCAGCACGGGGGTAGGCGCGGGTGGGAGGCTAGTGTCAGCGGATTTCGGGTCTGATGGAAATCAGGGGGGTAACACCTCGCTCGAAGGATTTCCTCTATCCACTGCCCAACGTGGCATCTGGTTCGCGCAGCACCTACTCGGCGATGTGCCGCTGACGATTGCCCAGTACCTCGACGTCGAAGGCGACTTCGACCCCGAGGTCTTCGCCGATGCCGGCGCTGAGGCCGCTCGCGAGATCGGCACCGGGATGCTGCGGCTCTACGAGATCGACGGCGAGCCGCTCCAGGTCATCGACGACACCCTCCACGACCGGGCCACCATAGTCGACCTGCGAGGTGAGGACGACCCCGAAGCGGCCGCGATCGCGTGGATCCGCGCCGAGTGGGTCGCACCCCTCGACATGCTCCGCGACCGGCTCATCGTGTGCGCGGTCCTGCGCGTCGCCGAGCGGCGTCATTTCATCTACACCCGAATCCACCACATCGCGCTCGACGGCTTCGGTGCGATGACCTTCAGCAACCGCACCGCCGAGCGCTACACCGCGGCGATGGAAGGCCGCGACCCCACGCCGTTCGGGGTGAGCGAGCTGCCCGACATCGTCGAGGACGAAGCCCGCTACCGTTCGTCCACCCGGTTCGACTCCGACCGTAGTCACTGGGCCGAGCGCATCCGCGACCTGCCGCACCCCATCAGCCTCGCCGGGCGTGCGGCCCCCGTCGGCTCGCATCCCGTGCGGTGGAGTGCACCGCTGCCCGACCATGTGGCCGACGCCGTCGACCGACTGCTCATCGAACATGAACACACCACGTTCGCGACCGTGGTCGTCGCGGCGTTCGGGGCGTTCCTGTCGCGGGTGACCGGCGAGCGCGACGTGGTGCTGAGCCTGCCCGTCTCCGCGCGCACCACCGCGAAACTGCGCCGCTCCGGGGGCATGGTTTCCAATGTCGTCCCGATCCGGGTGACGGTGGGGCCCGATGACACCGCCGCCGACCTCATGCGACGGGTCCAGCTCGAACTGACCGGGGCATTGCGTCACCAGCGGTACCGGCACGAGGACATGCGCCGCGACACGGGGTACGGCAGCGCCGACCGTGGATTCTTCGGGCCTGCCGTGAACATCATGATGTTCCAGGGGCAGGTCCGACTCGGCGACGCCGTCGGCAAGCTGCACGTGCTCAGCACCGGTCCCGTCGAGGACCTCTCGCTCAACATCTATCCGAGCGACACCGACGACCCCGCCCACATCGATCTCGAGGCCAACCCGAACCTGTATTCGCGGGCGGAGCTGCGTTCGCATCACGCGCGGTTCGTGGAGTTCCTCGACGGCTTCGTCTCGACCACCGGGCCGGTGGGTGCACTCGATGTGCTGCACGACGACGAGCGCGCCGAGCTCGTCCCCGCGCACGGGCCGGCCGCTCGGCCGGTGCGTCTGCTGCGCGACCTGCTCGCCGACGGTGTCGCGTGCAATCCCGACGGACCCGCGATCATCGACGGGGCCAGGACCCTGACGTATCGCGAACTCGACGAGCGCGCCGACCTGCTCGCCGGGGTGCTTCGCGCCGCGGGCGCCGGGCCGGAAACATTCGTCGCGTTGAGCTTGGACCGCAGTGCCGAGGCCATCATCGCGATGTGGGCGGTGGCGAAGACCGGGGCCGCGTTCGTGCCGATCGATCCGGCGCTACCCGGCGAACGTGTCGCGTACATGGTGCTCGATTCCGGCGTCCGGCTCGGGCTCACCGTGCGGGCACGTATCGACGAGCTTCCGGACGGGCCGGACTGGATCGCGGTGGACGATCCGATCTCCGAGGCCGATCGTCCCGCCGCGTCCTTCGTTCCGGCTTCGCTGCGCCCCGACCACGCGGCCTACATGATCTACACGTCCGGGTCGACGGGAACACCGAAGGGCGTCGTCGTCAGCCACACCGGGCTCGCGACATTCGCGGCGGACGCCCGACCCGAGCTGGGGTTGACGTCGCAGTCGCGGATGCTGAGGTTCTCGTCGGCGAGTTTCGATGCGTCGATCTTCGAGATGCTGCAGGCGTTCAGCTCGGGCGCCGCGATGGTCGTGGCTCCGGCCGACGTTCTCGGCGGAGACGATCTCGCCGATGTGCTGCGCCGTCACCGCGTCACACACATCGTGTCGGCGCCGACGGTGCTCACCACCGTCGACCCCGCCGGCCTCACCGATCTCGAGGCCGTCGTGGTGGGCGGCGACGTGTGCACCCCCGACCTCGTCGCGCGATTCGGCGACACCTGCCGGCTCGTCAACAGCTACGGGCCCACCGAGACCACCATCGTCGTCACCGCCGGTGATCCGCTGATTCCCGGCGCGCCGATCACGATCGGTCGCCCGCTCGACGGGATCACCGCCGTGGTGCTCGATCGGAGGCTGCGGCCCGTGCCGGTCGGGTTCGTCGGCGAGCTCTACATCGGCGGTGCCGGGCTCGCGCGGGGCTACCACCTGCGGCCCGGGCAGACCGCCGACCGGTTCGTGGCGAATCCGTTCGACCCCGGCACCCGGCTGTATCGCACCGGCGACGAGGTGCGCTGGACCGCCGATCATCAGCTCGACTTCGTGGGGCGCTCCGACTTCCAGGTCAAGATCCGCGGTTTCCGCATCGAACTCGGCGAGATCGATGCGGCGCTGCTCGCGCTCGATGGTGTGGACTACGCGGCCACCGTCGTCCACGACACGGGTCATTCCGTCGTCCCCGTCTCGTACGTGGTGATGGAGACCGGTGCCGTATTCGACGCCGAGGCGCTGATCGGCGGCGTGGAACGCACCCTGCCGTCGCACATGGTGCCCGCGTCGGTCGTCGAACTCGATGACGTGCCGGTCACTCTCGCCGGGAAACTCGACCGCGCAGCGTTGCCTGCGCCGAGGTTCGCGTCGGCCGAGTTCCGCGCTCCCGCCACCGACACCGAACGCTCGCTGGCCCAGGTCGCGTCGGGACTGCTCGACGTCGAGCGCGTGGGCGTCGACGATTCGCTGTTCGCGCTCGGCGCCGACAGCATCGTCGCGATGCAGTTCGCGGCCCGCGCGAAGGACGTCGGTCTGTACATCACGGCGCGACAGATCTTCGAGCACAAGACGATTGCGGCGCTCGCGCGGGTGGCGTCCGCGGTGCCGGGCGACTCGGTCCTGCGCGAACTCGACGGTGGTGGTGTGGGCACTGTGCCTCTCACCCCGATCGTGCACGAGATGCTCGGCCGCGGCGACTATTCGACGTTCGCGCAGGCAGTGCTGGTGACGACCCCGGTCGACCTGACCCGTGATCAGCTGACCGCCACGGTCGGCGCGGTCATGGCCCGGCACGACATGCTGCGCTCGACATTCGCCGGCGACACGTGGCAGGTGTCGCCGGAGATTCCCGACGGTGCGGTGGCGATCGAGCGGGTCAGCGTTCCGGACGCAGCCTCGATCGACGACCTGGTGGACGCCGAATGTGACTCGGCTGCACAGCGTCTCGATCCGTCGTCGGGTGTGATGTTGCAATGCGTGTGGTTCGACGCAGCGCAGGGCCACGGCCGCCTGCTGCTCGTGGCGCATCACCTCGTCGTCGACGGTGTGTCGTGGCGGGTGCTGCTGCCCGACCTCGCGCAGGCGTGGCTGCAGATCGCGGCAGATGCCGAACCCACCCTGGCCGATGTCGGAACGTCCTATCGCCGGTGGGCGCACGCGCTGCATTCCGATGCCCGCGACGGTACGCACGCCGACGAACTCGGATTCTGGCAACGCACCCTCGGGGCGGTGACACCGCTTCCCGGAATCGGGGATCTCGATCCTCGGATCGACACGCTCGCGTCCGCCGAGCGTGTGCGGGTGGAACTCGACCCCGAGACCACTGCGGCAGTGCTCACGCGGCTGCCCGACGTGTTCCGTGCGGGTACCGCCGACGGGCTGATCGCCGCACTGGCGTTGGCCCTTGCGCAGTACGACCGCGCGGTGCCGATCATGCTCGAAGGCCACGGCCGCGACCACGAAGGCGCCGAGCTCGCGCGCACGGTCGGGTGGTTCACCAGCGTCTATCCGGTGTGCCCCGCAGTGCCCGACACCATCGACCTCGACGACGCATTCGCAGGTGGGCCCGCCGCGGGAGCGGTCCTGAAGGCGGTCAAAGAACAGCTCGCCTCGGTGCCGAATCACGGTGCGGGATACGGCATCCTTCGTCATCTCGACGATGAGGCACGGCCCGTCCTCGCCGCGTCGGCCGTCCCGCAGATCGGGTTCAACTATCTCGGACGCCTGACCTCCGGTCACATTCCCGAGGAGATCCGCGACATCGGATGGGTGCCCGCGGAAGTCGACCTCGATCCGACGCGTACCTCGCAGCTCGCGGTGGCCGCGGCCGTCGACATCAACGCCATGGTGGTGGACGGCCCCGACGGACCTCACCTGACCGCGACCTTCACGTACGTGCCGCGCGTGGTGCAGGCCGGTTTCGTCACCGACCTCGCGACACGCTGGCGCACCGCGCTCGAAGCGCTTGCCTCACACGTCGATCGCCCCGGCGCGGGTGGTCTCACTCCCTCCGACGTGCCGCTGGTGTCGGTCGGGCAGGGCCAGATCGAACGGTGGGAATCCGAATACTCAGGCGTGCAGGACATCTGGCCCCTGCCGCCGCTGCAGTCGGGGCTGCTGTTCCACTCGCAGCTCGCCCTCGGGTCGCTCGACGTCTACGTTGCCCAGCTGTCGTTGAACCTCACCGGCAACATCGACGCGGCACGGCTACGTGCCTCGATCGAGACAGTGGTCGCGCGACACGCCAACCTGCGCACCGCGTTCGTCCACGACGACACCGGAATACCCGCCCAGATCGTGCAGGGCCGCGTCGAAGTTCCGTGGCGTGAGGTCTCGGTGGACTCGGACAGTATTGCGGCAGTGCTCGATTCGGAGCGTGTCGCGCCGTTCGATCCTGCTCGTCCGCCGCTGCTGCGGGCCGTTCTCGTCCGTACCGGTGCAGGTGCCGTACTGGTCCTGACCAACCACCACCTCATCCTCGACGGCTGGTCGATGCCGCTTCTCGTACGGGAAGTGCTCTCCTGCTACGTCTCACCCGACGCGCTCGTCGAACCCGTGCCCTACCGCGACTACCTGCAGTGGTGGAGCGTCCAGAACCGCGACCGGTCGCTGCAGGCCTGGGGCGACGCATTGTCGGGGCTCACCGAACCCACCCTCGTCGCCCCGCACGCCGGCGAAGTGCTCGACGCCAATCCCGAGCAGATCGACGTCGAACTGCCCGCGTGGCTGCGCACGGGACTCGTCGACCGCCGCGACACCGACGTCACCCTCAACACCCTGGTGCAGACGGCATGGGCACTGCTGCTCGGACGCATGCTGGGCCGCGACGACGTCGTGTTCGGCGCCACCGTGTCGGGGCGCCCGGCCGAACTTCCCGGTGTCGAGAACATGCTCGGGCTGTTCATCAACACGCTGCCCGTGCGGGTACGGATCGACGAGTCCGACACCGTCGTCGACCTACTACGACGCGTGCAGGACGACCAGGTCGCGATGCTCGGGCATCACCACATTGGACTGGGTGAAATCCAGGACCGCGTCGGTGTCGGAACCCTGTTCGACACGCTGACCGTCTTCGAGTCGTACCCCGTCGACCGCGCCGGATTCGACGAGACCACCGATCTCGCCGGGATGCACGTGACGGGCATCGACGGCCGCGATGCGACGCACTATCCGATCACCGTGATGGCGATCCTCGAGCCCACTCTGCGGCTGAGCGTGCGTTTCCGCACCGACCTGTTCGACCGCGCCGTGGTGGAGCGGATCGTGCAGCGGCTGCTCGGTGTGCTCGAAACCTTTGTCGCCCATCCCGACACGCACCTCGGTGACGTCGAGGTGTTCGTGCCCGGCGAACTCGACGTGATCGCGAAGTTCGAGCGCGGAGAGAACGTGGCGCTGCCCGCCATGACCCTCCCCGATCTGCTCGGCGAACAGTCGGCACGCACTCCCGAAGCCACCGCGGTGGTCGTCGACGGCGGCGCCGCGCTGAGCTACGGAACGTTCGCGGGCCGAGTCAATCGCGTCGCGCGGTCGCTGATCGCCGACGGAATCGGCCCCGGCGACCTCGTGGCCGTCGCCATGCCGCGGTCGCTCGAGCAACTCGTCGCGATCCACGCCGTCGTCACCGCAGGCGCCGCGTACGTGCCGATCGACCCCGACCAGCCCGAACAGCGCACCGCGCACGTGCTCGACACGGCTCGTCCCGCGCGCGTGCTCGAGGAACTTCCCGACGCAGTGCGGTTCTCCGACGGTGCGGTCACCGACGCCGATCGTCGTACACCCCTGCACTCCGACGGCCTCGCGTACGTGCTGTTCACCTCCGGCTCCACCGGGCGGCCCAAGGGTGTTGCGATCTCGCACCGCAGCATCGTCAACCGGTTGCAGTGGATGCAGGGCCGGTACCCGCTGACCGGCGACGACGTCGTCCTGCAGAAGACTCCGGCGACATTCGACGTGTCGGTGTGGGAGTTGTTCTGGCCGCTGCTCACGGGCGCCGCCATGGTGCTCGCGACCCCGGACGGGCACCGCGATCCCCGCTACCTGTCGCGGGTGATCGGCGAACAGCGCGTCACCACAGTGCATTTCGTACCGTCGATGCTCGATGTCTTCCTGTCGGAAGGTGACGTGTCGCGGTGTGCGACGCTGCGGCAGGTGTTCACCAGTGGTGAGGCGCTGGCCGCGGCGAGTGTGTCGCGGGTGGTCGAGGCACTCGGCGTGCCGGTGCACAACCTGTACGGACCGACCGAGGCAGCCGTCGATGTCACCGCGCACGAGACGGTGCCCGGCGAGACTCCGGTGCCGATCGGTACGCCCGTATGGAATACGTCGGTGCGAGTGCTCGACGGGCGCCTGCGCCCCGTGCCCATCGGTATCGAGGGCGAGCTCTACCTCGGCGGCGTGCAGCTCGCGCGCGGCTACTACGGTGCATCGCGGCTGACCGCCGAACGGTTCGTCGCCGACCCCGCGGGCAACGGACGTCTGTACCGTACGGGCGACCTGGTTCGGTGGCGCGCCGACGGTGCGCTCGACTACGTCGGCCGCAGCGACTTCCAGGTCAAGCTCCGCGGCCAGCGCATCGAACTCGGCGAGATCGAAGCCGTGCTGCTCGAACACGACACCGTGACGCAGGCGGTCGTGGTGTTGCACCGCGACGACATCGCAGGCGAGCACCTCGTCGCGTACGTGGTCGGAGATGGCGATGGTGCGCTCGCCGACGCCGAGATGCGCCTACCCCGGCACATGGTCCCGACCCTCGCCGTAACCCTCGATGCGATGCCGGTCACCGCGAACGGCAAGCTCGACCGAAAAGCTCTGCCTGCCCCCGAATTCGGATCCGCCGAACACGTCGCACCGGCCTCGGCTACCGAACACATCGTCGCGGCGGCGATCGCCGAACTCGTCGGCCACGACCGCATCGGAGCGACGACGAGCTTCTTCGATCTCGGCGGCAACTCGCTCACCGCGACCCGGCTCCTCGCCCGGCTCGACGATCACTTCGGCATCCGCCTGCAGGTGCGCGATCTGTTCGACAATCCCACCGTCGCCGGACTCGCCCGGATCATCGACGGTCGGCGCGGAGAGCAGCGCCCCCAGCTGACCGCGCGCCCACGCCCCGAGCGCATTCCGCTGTCGCCCGCGCAGGCACGCATGTGGTTCGTCAACCGCTTCGACCCCACGTCCGGCGCCTACAACGTCGCGGTCGCACTGCGACTCACCGGTGTGCTCGACGAGGGGGCACTGCGCGCAGCCGTCGTCGACATCGTCGGACGCCACGAGACGCTGCGCACCCGCTATCCCGACTCCGGTGACGGCCCGCACCAGCAGATAATTCCGGTCGTCGAGGCAGGTCGCGCCCCCACGATCGAATCGCTCGACGGCCCGCTCGAGGAGCGGCTGAGCGAGGTGGTCGGTCGCGGATTCGACGTCACCCTCGAACCACCCGTCAGGTTGACGGTGCTGCGCGAAAGCGGCAACAGCCATGTCCTCGTGCTGGTGGTGCACCACATCGCGATCGACGGCTGGTCGATGCAGGCCCTCGCCCGCGACCTCGTCGCCGCGTACGGCACCCGCGTCCTCGGGAACGCCCCGACCTGGGAGCCGCTGCCCGTCCAGTACGCCGACTTCGCGATGTGGCAGCACGATCTGCTCGGCAGCGTCGACGATCCCGACTCGCTCGGTGCCCGCCAGCTCGAATTCTGGCGCGACACCCTCGCCGGTGCGCCCGAGGTGTCGGACGTACCTACCGACCGTCGACGCCCCGCGGTCCCGTCGTTCCGCGGCGGCACCGTCGAGACCGCCCTCGACCCGCAGCTCTACTCGCGGCTCGAAGAACTCGCCCGGCAGAGCGGGGCATCGCTGTTCATGGTCCTGCACGCGGCCCTCGCGGTGCTGCTGGCGCGGCTGAGCGGCACCGACGATGTCACCGTCGGCACACCGGTCGCGGGTCGCGGGCACTCGAACCTCGACGACGTCATCGGCATGTTCGTCAACACGCTTCCGCTGCGCGTGCCGGTGGCATCCGGCGAGTCGTTCGCCGACGTGCTGGCACGGGTACGCGACGTCGACCTGGCCGCCTACGAGCATTCCGACCTGCCGTTCGAGCGGCTCGTCGACGCACTCGGCACGTCGCGGGACACCTCGCACAACCCGGTGTTCCAGACCGTCCTCGCGCTCGAGGTACCCCGCCCGACGTCCGTGTCGCTGCCGGGACTCGAAATCGACGTGCTCCCCGTCGATTTCGGTATCGCCAAGTTCGATCTCGAATTCGCCGTCACCGAACACGACGACCACGCGACCATCGCCTTGACCTTCGCACGCGACCTGTTCGACGACGGCACCGCCGCCGCGATGCTCGAGCGATACGTGCGACTGCTGTCCGGTGCCGCAACCGATCCGTCGACGGTCGTCGGCGACGTCGATCTGTTGTCCGACGACGAACGTGTCGCGCTGGTGCGTGAACCGGAGGACGCTCCGTACCGGTCGCTGCCCGACCTGTTCGCCGACGCCGCACGCGACGCCGACGCGCTCGCTCTCGTCTCCGGCTCCGCGACCATGACCTACGGCGAGCTGGATCGACGCTCGAACATCCTCGCCGGCAACCTCATCGACGTCGGAGCTGCGCCGGGGTCGGTCGTTGCGGTGGCCGTGCCGCGGTCGGTGGAATCGGTGATCGCACTGTGGGCCGTCGCCAAGACCGGTGCCACGTTCCTGCCTGTCGACCCCGGCTATCCCGCCGCGCGTATCGAGCACATGCTCACCGACTCCGGTGCGCGCCTGGGTGTTGCCGACTCGGCACTGCCCGGCGACATCACCTGGGTGTCGCCGCACGCCAGCGGTGACGACAGGCCGATCGTCGGTCGCGTGCGATGCCCGGACGCCGCCTACCTCATCTACACCTCCGGGTCGACGGGTGTGCCCAAGGGCGTCGTCGTCACCCATCGCGGGCTTGCGGCCTTCGTTGCCGAGCAGCAGCGCCACTACCGGGTGCAGCCGGGGGACCGGGTCGCGGCCTTCGCGTCGCCGAGCTTCGATGCGTCGCTGCTCGAGATCTTCATGGCCGCGGGCGGGGGAGCGGCCCTCGAGCTGGTCCCGACCGACGTCTACGGCGGCACCGAACTCGAGGAGTACCTCGCATCGGTGACACACCTGTTCCTCACTCCCGCAGCCCTCGCGACACTGAACCACGAACGGCTCGAACATATTCGAGTCGTCGTGGTCGGCGGCGAGGCATGCGAGCCGTCGCTCGTCGAACGGTGGGCGCCCGGCCGCGCAATGTTCAACGCCTACGGACCGACCGAGTCGACCATCATGGCCACCCACTTCGGACCGATGGCGACCGATGAACCCGTCCGGATCGGCCGGCCCGTGATCGGCACCGGCGCGGTGGTGCTCGACGCGCGCCTGCATCCCGTCCCCGTCGGCGTCCCGGGTGAGCTGTATGTGTACGGCGCCGGCCTATCCCGCGGATACCACGGTCAGGCGGCGCTCACCGCATCCCGATTCGTCGCGAATCCGCTGCACGGCGGGCTCATGTACCGCACCGGCGACCTCGTCCGGTGGGTCGACGGCCAACTCGAATACCTGGGACGCACCGACTTCCAGGTCAAGGTGCGCGGTCACCGGATCGAACTCTCGGAGATCGACGCGGTGCTCGCCGCCCATCCGGGGGTCGATGCGGCGGTGACCGTGTCGCACGAGGCGACCGGCAGCCTCGTGTCCTATGTGACAGCGACCGGCGCGGTCGATCCGGCCGAGCTGTCCGTGCACGCCGCGCAGGTGCTGCCCGCGTACATGGTGCCGTCGTCGATCACCGTCGTCGATGTTTTCCCGCGCACCGGCGCAGGCAAGATCGACACCCGCGCCCTCCCCGAACCCGTCTTCACCACAACCGAATTCGTCGCACCTCGTGGTGCAGACGAACAACGCGTGGCCGACGTGTTCACCGAGGTCCTCGGCATCGACCGGGCGGGCGCGCACGACGACTTCTTCGCGCTCGGCGGCAACTCGCTGTCGGCGACGCGGGTCATCGCGCGACTCGACTCGTCGCTCGGGGTACGTGCGCTCTTCGAGAACCCGACGGTCGCGGCGCTGGCCGTGGCGATCCGCGACGGCGCCTCGGGGGACCGTCCGGCGTTGGTGGCGGGCCCGCCACCCCCCCCCCACCCCCGCTCGCCCCCGCCCCCGCGGGGGTGGCTGTTCAACACGGTGGACCCCCCGTCGCCGGGGGAAAAAAATACCCGCG
>NZ_JBHWWZ010000016.1:0-15642 GCF_042730275.1 Rhodococcus sp. NPDC060086 | reverse complement strand
GCCGGGCCCGCCACCCAAACCCCCCGCCCCCCCCGGGGGGGGGGGGGGGGGGGGGGGGGGGGGGGGGTTGGGGGGGGGGGGGGGGGGGGGGGGGGGGGGGGGGCCCGCGGCCCCCCCCCCCGACCGCATCCCGCTCTCGCCCGCGCAGCAGCGGATGTGGCTGATCAACCGGTTCGACCCCGCGTCGCCGGTCTACAACATTCCCGTCGCGGTGCGCCTGTCCGGGTACCTCGACGTCGACGCGCTCCGGGCGGCGGTCGACGACGTCGTGCAGCGGCACGAGACTCTCCGCACCCTCTTCCCATCAGCGCCGGAGGCGGGACCGCAGCAGGTGGTGCTGGACACTGGGCAGCTCGACACTGGGCCGCTCGACCTCACCCCGCGCGTCGTCACGCCCGACACCCTGTACGACGAGATGGTCGCCGTCGCCGGCCGCGGATTCGACGTCACCGTCGAGACCCCCGCCCGCGGCGCACTGCTCCGGCTTGCGGACGACGAGCACGTGCTCGTCGTGGTGGTCCACCACATCGCCGCCGACGGCGCCTCGACGACGCCGCTCGCCCGCGACATTCTCGTCGCCTACCAGGCGCGACTGTCCGGAGCGGAACCCGCGTGGGCGCCGCTCGCGGTGCAGTACGCCGATTTCGCGGTGTGGCAACGCACCCTGCTGGGGGACCCTTCGGACCCCGCGTCGATCGCTGCGCATCAGCTCGCGTACTGGACCGAAGTCCTCGCCGACAAGCCGGCGGTGCTCGATCTGCCCGCCGACCGCCCGCGACCGGCCGTTGCCTCGCAGCGCGGCGCCCGCACCGACTTCCGCATCGACGCAGACACCGTGCGCGCCCTCGACGGCCTCGCCCGCAGTCGCGGCGCGACCCGCTTCATGGTCCTGCACGCGTCGCTCGCCGTGCTGCTCGGCAGACTCGGATCCACCGACGACGTCAGCGTGG
Source organism: Rhodococcus sp. NPDC060086 (assembly GCF_042730275.1). Classification (NCBI taxonomy): domain Bacteria; kingdom Bacillati; phylum Actinomycetota; class Actinomycetes; order Mycobacteriales; family Nocardiaceae; genus Rhodococcus; species Rhodococcus sp. NPDC060086. The sequence goes on along the minus strand of NZ_JBHWWZ010000016.1, from coordinate 14,692 downwards.
GTACGCCCATCGCCGGTCGCGGGGAGGCCGCGCTCGACGATCTCGTCGGCATGTTCGTGGGCACCCTCGTCCTGCGCACCCGGATCGACCCGGGCGCCGGATTCGGCGAACTCCTCGACCGGGTCCGCGACACCGACCTCACCGCCTTCGGGCATGCCGACGTGCCGTTCGAGGAGATCGTCGACACCGTCGACCCCGTGCGCTCGCAGGCGCATGCACCGCTGTTCCAGGTGTCGCTGTCGCTGCAGAACCAGGGCACCGGTGTCCTCGAGCTGCCCGGTCTGACTGTCGAACCGCTCGACCCCGGTATCGACGTCGCCAAGGTGGATCTCGAATTCACCCTCCGCGACGATGAGGACGACGCGCTCGCGGCGTCGCTCACCTACGCCACCGATCTGTTCGACGCCGACACCGCCGCGACCCTCACCGAGCGCTGGACACGGCTGCTCCGAGCTGTCGCCACCGACCCGACGTTGCCGGTGGGCGACCTGCCGGTACTCGACGACGCCGAGACCACCCGCGCACTCGCACACGCGGTTCCCTCACCGCTACCCGCACGCACGCTGCCCGACATCTTCGCCGCAGGCGTGGCTGCCGATCCCGACGGCATCGCCGCCACCGACGGCACAAGGCAGCTCACCTACACCGAACTCGACCGCGCTTCCACCCAGCTCGCCCACAAGCTGCTCGAGCACGGGGTGCGACCGGAAACGATGGTGGCACTGTCATTCCCGCGGTCGATCGATGCGATCGTCGCGTTGTGGTCGGTGGTGAAGACCGGTGCCGCGTTCGTGCCGATCGACCCGGCACTGCCTGCAGCGCGCATCGAATACCTGCTGTCGGATTCGGGCGCGAGCGTCGGGATCGGCACGGGCCCGTCCGCCGTGCCCTGGCTCTCGGTGGACGCAGACGATCACCCCGATACTCCACTCGTTCCGACGATCACCGCGCTGTCCGCGGCGTACATGATCTACACGTCGGGCTCCACCGGCACACCCAAGGGCGTCGTTGTCACCCACCGCGGCCTCGCGGCATTCACCGCCGAACACCGGCCGGAGCTCGGCCTGGACACGACGTCGCGGATGCTGCGCTTCTCGTCGTCGAGCTTCGATGCCTCGGTGTTCGAGCAGATCGCCGCGTTCTCCGCCGGAGCCACCATGGTGGTCGCGCCCCCGGAGGTCGTCGGCGGCGCCGAGCTCACCGACCTGCTGCGCCGCGAACGCATCACGCATATCCTCACCGCTCCCGCGGCGCTCGGCACCCTCACCGCCGCAGACTTTCCCGATCTCGACGTCGTGGTCGTGGGCGGCGACGTGTGCCCGCCCGAACTCGTCGAGCGATTCGGCCCGACCTGCCGGTTCGTCAACAGCTACGGCCCCACCGAAACCACCATCATCATCACCGCCACCGCACCGCTGGCCCCGGGCGACGACATCACCATCGGCACGCCCCTCGACGGTTCCGGCGCCGTGGTGCTCGACAACCGGTTGACACCCGTCGCCGACGGTGTCGTCGGTGAGCTGTACCTGTCGGGCGCCGGTCTCGCCCGCGGCTACCACCGACGTCCCTCCCAGACCGCGTCGCGGTTCGTGGCGAACCCGTTCACCGGCGACCTCATGTACCGCACGGGCGACCTCGTGCGACGCACAGCCACCGGCGAACTCGACTTCATCGGCCGCAGCGACGCGCAGGTCCAGGTCCGTGGCCTGCGCATCGAACTCGGCGAGATCGAAGCCGCCCTCACTCGCCATGACGACGTGGCGCAGGCCGTCGTCGTCGTACATTCCGACCCACACACCGGAGACCGGATCATCGGGTACGCCGTGCCCGCGGCGGAGGCGACCGTCGATCCGCAGCAGGTCCGCGACCGGCTCGCCGACGAACTCCCTGCGTACATGGTGCCCGCGCAGATCCTCGTCCTCGAAGCTCTGCCGATCACCGCGCACGGCAAGCTCGACCGCAAGGCCCTGCCCGTTCCCGGGTTCGAGGCGCGCGCGTTCCGGGCGCCCGAGAACCCCATCGAACAGACCGTCGCTGCGGTCTACGCCGACCTCCTCGGCGCCGCGCAGGTAGGCCTCGACGACGACTTCTTCGAACTCGGCGGCAACTCGCTCAGCGCCACCCAACTCGTCGCACGACTCGGCGCTGCCCTCGACACCACCGTCCCGGTGCGAGCCGTGTTCGAAAGCCCCACGGTGAGTGCGCTCGCCGTGGTCGTCGCGCGCACCGCGGGAGAGGGCTCCCGGCCCGCGCTGGTGAAATACGAGCGGCCCGAACATATCCCGCTCTCGCTCGCGCAGAAGCGGATGTGGTTCTTCAACCGGTTCGACCCAGGGTCGGCCGCGTTCAACATCCCCATCGTGCTGCGGCTGACCGGCACCCTCGACGCGTCCGCATTGCGGGCGGCGATGCTCGACGTCCTCGAACGCCACGAATCGCTGCGAACCGTGTACACCGACACCGACATCGGGCCGGCGCAGATGATCGTGCCGGCGGATCAGGCTGTCACCGAGTTCGCGACGATCGACATCACGGCGGAGGATATCGAGGCGCGTCTCATCGAATTCGTCTCCCGCGGATTCGATCTCAGCATCGACCTTCCCGTGCGCGCGGGGTTGTTCAGGATCTCCGACGACGACCACGTGCTTGCCGTCGTCGCCCACCACATCGCCAGCGACGGCGGATCACAGGCCCCGCTGTCGCGCGACCTCGTCACCGCGTACCTCGCTCGGAGTCACGGAGACGCCCCGGGATGGGCGCCGTTGCCCGTGCAGTACGCCGATTACACGCTGTGGCAGAAGGACCTGCTCGGCAGCGAAGACGACCCGACGTCGCTCGTCGCGCGGCAACTCGCCTACTGGACGAGTGCGCTCGTCGATCTCCCCGACCTCGTCGAGATGCCCACCGATCATCCGCGTCCGGCCGTCCAGTCGTCGCGCGGAGCCACCTTCGAGTTCACGCTCGACGCCGAACTCACCGATCGCATCGAGCGGTTCACCCGTGAGCGCGGGGTCACACTGTTCATGCTCGCGCACACCGCAGTCGCCGTGCTGCTCGCCAGATGGTCCGACAGCACCGACATTCCGATCGGCACGCAGGTCGCCGGTCGCGGCGAACCCGCCCTCGACGACCTCGTCGGTATGTTCGGCAACACCCTCGTGCTGCGCCTGCAGATCGACCCCGCCGCCACGTTCGACGAGGTCCTCGCACAGGCCCGCGACGTCGACCTCGCCGCGTTCACGCACCCCGACGTGCCTGTCGAACGACTCGTCGAACTCCTCGACCCGACCCGGTCGACCGCGTATTCCGCGCTGTTCCAGACGTTGCTCGTCGTGCACAACTTCACCCGTTCCGAGGTGTCGCTTCCCGGATTGACCATCGCTCCGGTGGAATCCGGCGCCGTCGGCGCGAAACTCGATCTCGAGATCCACCTCGGGGAGAGCGTGGACGAAGGCGGGCGGCGGACCGGCATCGACGGTTCCATCACCTACGCGACCGACCTGTTCACCGACCGCACCGTCGGCCGGTTGTCCGCGCACCTCGTGGCCCTGCTCGACGCCGCAACCCGCGACCCCCACACCACGGTCGGCGACATCGACCTGCGCGGACCCGACGAACGCGCACTCGCGCGGGCCGTCAACGACACCGCGACCGGCCGTGACCCCGAGAAGGGTGGGGACTCCGACACGCTGCTCACCCGATTCGTCGCGCAGGCCGCACACACGCCTGATGCGGTCGCACTCGTGCTCGAAGGCGAGACGATCACGTACGAACAGTTCGCGTCGCGGGTGAATCGCCTCGCGCGGCACCTCGTCGGCGAGGGGGTCGGGCCGGACTCGCTCGTCGGGATCTACGCCGCACGCTCGGTGGAGATGATGGTCGGGATCTACGCGACGCTGCAGGCAGGCGGCGCCTACGTGCCACTGGACCCGGAGCATCCCGCAGAGCGCACCGAGTACGTCCTCGACACCGCGCGGCCCGTGCTCGTGCTCACCACCTCGGCCGAACGTGCGACGCTTCCCGGCGCGCACCGGGTCGTGGAGGTCGACGCCGCGCTTCCCGGCCTGTCCGACGCGCCACTCACCGACACCGACCGGCTCGGACCGCTGCGCGGCGGCAACATCGCGTACGTCATCTTCACGTCCGGATCCACCGGACGACCCAAAGGTGTCGCCGTCGAACACCGCGCCGTGACCAACCAGATCGCGTGGATGCGCGAACGCTACGACCTCCGCCCCGGCGACGCCGCCATGCACAAGACACCGATCACGTTCGACGCATCGGTGTGGGAACTGTTCTATCCCCTGCAGGTGGGCGCGCGACTCGTCATCGCCGCACCCGGTGGTCACCGAGACCCCGCCTACCTCGCGGACCTGTCGCGCGACGAGGGCGTGTGCATCCTCGAATTCGTGCCGTCGATGCTCGCGGCGTTCCTGGCCGACCCGGAACTCGAACTGCCCGACTCGGTGCGCTACCTGTCGGTCGGCGGCGAAGCTCTACCCGCCGACCTCGCCGCCCAGGTCGCGGCCCGCACCGGTGCCGTACTCGACAACACCTACGGCCCCACCGAAGCCACCGTGACGTCGACGGTGCTACGTAGCGATGGCAACTACCAGGGCTCGGTGCCGATCGGCCGCCCGATCCGGAACACCACCGCCCACGTCCTCGACACGCGGCTGCACTCGGCTCCGGTGGGCATCCCCGGCGAGCTGTACCTCGGTGGAATCCAGCTGGCGCGTGGCTATCACGGACGCGCCGACCTGACCGCCGAGCGGTTCGTCGCCGCTCCGAGTGGTGAACGGCTGTATCGCACCGGCGACCGCGTCCGGCTGCTTCCCGACGGCACCCTGGACTTCCTCGGCCGCACCGACTTCCAGGTCAAGGTCCGAGGCCTGCGCATCGAGCTCGGTGAGATCGAATCCGCGATCGTCACCCTCGACGAAGTTGCCCGCGCAGTGGTCGTGGTGCACGACAGCGATCACGGACCGCGACTCGTCGCATATGTTGTCCCCATCAGCGGCGCTGCGGTGGACCGCGACGCGGTGCGCGGTGCCGCAGGCCGTACATTGCCGCGCTACATGGTGCCCGACGTGGTCATGTTGCTCGATGCGTTGCCGCTCAACGCATCCGGCAAGCTCGACAGGCGCGCGCTACCGGAACCCGAGATGGCCGCTCGCGAATTCCGGGTACCTCGCGGCGACGTCGAACAAGCGGTGGCCGCCGCGGTCGCCGCGGTCCTCGACGTCGAACGTGTAGGCCTGGACGACGACTTCTTTGCGCTCGGCGGCAACTCGCTCGTCGCAACGCGTGTGGTGTCGCGGATCGGCGCGGCACTCGGAGTCGACGTGCCGCTGCGCACGCTGTTCGAACACCCCACCGTCGAAGCCCTCGCCGCGGCGGTGGCGGATCTTGCTGTGGCCGGTGCCCGACTCCCGCTCGTCGCGCGGGAACGTCCGGAACTGGTGCCGCTGTCGTTCGCGCAGCAGCGGATGTGGTTCCTCAACCGGTTCGATCCCGCGTCGGCGACCTACAACATCCCCGCAGCGATCAGACTCACGGGCGACCTCGACGTCGACGCGCTGCGCGGCGCCATCGGCGACCTCCTCGCACGCCACGAGATCCTGCGGACCGTCTACCCCGAGATCGACGGTGTCGGAGTGCAGGTCATCAGGCCCGTCTCCGAGATCACCCTCGATCTGATCGAGGAGGACATCGAACCGGACCGGGCGGTCGAAGTCGTCACCGGCGTCATCCGATCCGGATTCGACGTCACCACGGACGTACCGGTGCGCGCACGGTTACTCCGCGTCGGTGAACGCGAGTTCGTTCTCGTCGTCGTCGTGCACCACATCGCAGCAGACGGCTTCTCCATCGGACCGATGCTGCGCGACGTGATGGTCGCGTACGCGGCCCGGTCGACGGGGCAGGCCCCGGTCTGGGCACCGCTCGATGTGCAGTACGCCGATTACACCCTGTGGCAGCGCGACACACTCGGTTCCGAAGACGATCCCACGAGTGTGATCTCGCGCCAGATCGGCTACTGGACCCATGCGCTCGCAGACGTGCCCGACGTCCTTGAGCTACCCGCCGATCGTGCGCGACCGGCGGTCGCCTCGTATCGCGGCGCCGCCCACCGCATGCGGCTCGATGCCTCGACGCATCGGAACCTGCTCGATCTCGCCCGTTCGCGGAACGCGACGCTGTTCATGGTGCTGTACAGCGCGCTGAGTGCCGAACTCGCGCGTCTGAGCGGTACCGACGACATCTCCATCGGCACACCCGTCGCCGGTCGTGGTGAACAAGCTCTCGACGATCTGATCGGCATGTTCGTCAACACCCTCGTGCTCCGTAACGAGGTAGATCCCGACGAGCCGTTCTCGGCTCTGCTGTCGCGCTCACGTGAGATTGCTCTCGGCGCATTCGCGCACGCCGACGTGCCGTTCGAACAACTCGTCGAGGTCCTCGACCCGCCGCGGTCGCAAGCACACAACCCCCTGTTCCAGGTGATGCTGACCCTCCAGAACATGGAGCGCAGCCACTTCGAACTCGACGACGTTCGAATCGAAGCGATCGACGCGGACCTCGGCGAAGCGAAGGTCGACCTCCAGATCACCGTGTTCGAGGTGTTCGACGACGACGGTGCACCCGCAGGCATCGATGCGGAGTGGACATATGCGACCGACCTGTTCGACAACACGACCGTCGTCTCGTTCGCGGAGCGCTTCACACGGCTGCTGGCGGCGGTCCTAGCCGATCCGGAACTGCGTGTCGCGGCCTTGCCGTTGCTCGACGACGACGAGCGAGCCGCCGTCCTGGCGCTCGGTGTCGGACCGAAATCGATTGCTGATGAATGCATCACGCCCGACAACTCCGAGGGGACCGCAGTCACGTCGGCCGAGGAATCGCTGACCCGCGGCGAATTCGACGACCGTGTCGCGGGGCTTGCCCGCGAACTGATCGCGCGCGGGATCGGCCCGGAGACGCGTGTCGCGGTGTACATGGAACGCAGCGTCGATCTGCTCGTCGCCATCCACGCGATCCTGCAGGCCGGTGGCGCGTACGTCCCGCTCGACCCCTCTCATCCGGTCGAGCGCATCGCTCACATCGTCGAGACCTCCAAGCCTGTTCTCGCGATGGTCCGCGCGTCCACGGAGACATTGCCCGTCCCGATGCTCGACGTCACCTCGGTCGATGCGTCCCACACCACGTCGCCGATCTCCGACGTCGATCGGCTCACACCGCTGCGCCCCGACCACACCGCGTACGTGGTGTTCACGTCGGGATCGACGGGCAGGCCCAAGGGCGTCGCCGTCACACATCGCGCATTGAACACTCAGCTCGACTGGATGCGGCACACGCTCGGCCTGACCGGCGATGACGTGGTCTTGTGGAAGACGCCCGTGACATTCGATGCGTCGGTGTGGGAGCTGTTTCTGCCCATGCGTATCGGTGCGAGGCTCGTGGTCGCCGACCCCGATGGTCACGCCGACCCGGCATACCTCGCGTCGGTGATCGCCGCAGAGCAGGTGACGATCGCTCAGTTCGTGCCGTCGGTACTCGATCCTGTCCTCGACGAGGATCCGGGACCGTCTTTGCAGCATGTGTTCTCGGGTGGCGAACCACTTCGGGTCGCTACTGCCGAACGAGTCTGCGATGTCCTCGGCGCACAGATCCACAATCTGTACGGGCCGACGGAAACCACAATCCAAGTTACCCACCGGTCGGGAACATCCGGTACGGGGCAGAGTATTCCGATCGGTACACCGGTCGCAGAGACGACCTTGCTGGTGCTCGATGCGCGGTTGCGGCCGGTTCCGGTCGGCGTGCGCGGCGAACTCTATGTCGCGGGAGCGCAGCTAGCGCGCGGCTACGAGAACGCCACCGGTCAGACGGCGTCGCGCTTCGTTGCCGACCCGTACTCGACGAGCGGCACGCGAATGTATCGCACGGGTGACGTCGTGAGATGGACGCCGGCGGGCGAGCTCGAGTACCTGGGCCGCAGCGACCATCAGATCAAACTGCGTGGTCTCCGCATCGAGATCGGTGAGATCGAGTCGGTGCTCCAAGCGATGGATACCGTCGCCGCGGCTGCGGTCGCGGTGGTGTCGGATCGGCTCGTCGGCTATGTCGTTCCCGCAGACGGCACTCTTGTCGATCTCGATTCTGTTCGTGATGCAGCATCAGATCAATTGCCGTCGTACATGATTCCCGACGTAGTCGTTCTACTCGAGGCGATGCCGCTCAACACCTCCGGCAAACTCGACCGCAGAGCGCTTCCGGAGCCGGTGTTCGAGACCCGGGAGTTCCGGGCGCCGACGCGTGCGACGCAAGAAACCGTTGCGCAGGTCTTCGCCGACGTTCTCGGCATCGAGCAGGTCGGCCTGGACGACGACTTCTTCTCCCTCGGTGGCAATTCGCTCGTCGCAACTCGGGTTGCATCTCGGTTGGGTGCTGCAGTCGATGCGCAGATTCCGGTGCGGCTGTTGTTCGAGTCGCCGACGGTGGAAGCGCTGGCTTCCGCGGTCGACGAACTGGCGGGAACAGGCGGCACCATCATACTCGAGCCCCAGCCGCGCCCGGAGCGGATTCCGTTGTCGCTTGCCCAGAATCGGATGTGGTTCTTGAACCGATTCGATCCGGGTTCTGCGGTGAACAATATTCCGGCTGCGATTCGCCTGTCCGGGCATCTCGATGTCGCGGCATTGCAGTCTGCGGTGTCGGATCTGATCGTGCGCCACGAAGTGTTGCGGACGGTGTATCCGGAGGTCGATGGTGTCGGGCATCAGGTTGTGTTGCCGCCGGTCGGGTTCTCGGAACTTCTTTCGGTCGAATCTGTTTCGGCTGACGAGGTGTTCGAACGTGCTGCGTTGTTGGTCGGTGCCGGCTTCGATGTGACGGCGGCGCCTCCGTTGCGTGCTGTGCTGTTGCGAGTATCGGACACCGAGCATGTGCTGGTTGTTGTTGTGCATCATATTGCGGCTGACGGCTTCTCGATGGGGCCGTTGTCGCAGGATGTGATGTTGGCGTATGCGGCGCGTGCAGCGGGTGAGATTCCGTCGTGGGAGCCGCTCGAAGTGCAGTACGCGGATTACGCGTTGTGGCAGCGAAAGATTCTCGGTTCGGAATCGGATCCGGAGTCGGTGTTGTCGCGTCAGCTGACGTACTGGTCCGAGGTGTTGGCCGGGGTACCCGATGTGCTGGACTTGCCGGCGGACCGGTCGCGTCCGGCAGCGGCGTCGTATCGGGGTGCGTCGCATGAATTCGCGCTCGATGAGTCGCTGAGTTCGGGTATCGAATCGCTCGCGCGTGACCGCAATGTCACGCCGTTCATGTTGGTGCACAGTGTGCTTGCGGTCCTCCTCGCGAGGATGTCGGGTACACGTGACATTGTGATCGGCACTCCGGTGGCAGGGCGCGGTGAGCAGGCATTGGACGATCTGATCGGGATGTTTGTCAATACCCTGGTCCTGAGGACCGAGATCGATGGTGCGGAGTCGTTCGAGGAGTTGCTGTCGCGGGTCAAGGATGTGGATCTCGGGGCGTTCGGGCATGCGGATGTGCCGTTCGAGCGTTTGGTGGAGGCGCTCGATCCGGTTCGGTCGACCGCGTGGAATCCGTTGTTCCAGGTGATGCTCACATTCCAGAACTTTGCGCCGACGAGCTTCGAGCTGCCGGGCTTGATGTTGTCGGCAGTAGAGGCGGATCTGCGGCTCGCAAAGGTTGACCTGCAGTTCACGCTGTCGGAGCAGGCGGGAGGCGGATTCACCGCGGCGATCACCTATGCGACGGATCTATTCGACGAAGTCGGCATCTCGTTGCTTGCGCAGAGGTTCACCAGGCTATTGGCCGCGGTGGTTGCAGCACCGGAGATCGAGGTCGGTGCTGTCGACTTGCTCGCGAGCGATGAACGGGCACGGTTGGAGATGATCGGTAAGGGCACTGTCGTGCCTGTTCTGGGCCAGCTGGTCCCTGACCTGCTGACTGAGCAGGTGGAACGTTCACCCGATGCGCCCGCGTTGGTGGCCGATGGGCGTATGGTCTCTTATCGTGAGTTCGCCCGCGACGTCTTGCTGCTCGCCCATCACCTCATCGGTTTAGGAGTCGGTCCAGAAGTCCGTGTCGCGGTTGCGATGGGTCGATCGCTCGACTTGGTAGTTGCCCTCCACGCGGTGCTCGCGGCGGGTGGAACGTATATTCCGATTGATCCGGAGCAACCGGCCGAACGCATCGCCCACATACTCGACGCTGCGAATCCGACGCTTGTGCTGAGCAGGTCGAATTATGACATCGATACCGATCGAAATGTGTTGTGTATAGACACGATAGATCTGGACGGTCGCGATGATTCGGTGACCGACGCCGATCGGCTTGCTCCGTTGCGGCCCGGAAACACTGCGTATGTGATCTTCACATCAGGATCGACCGGGCGTCCGAAGGGTGTTGCGGTCAGTCACGCGGCCGCAGTGAACCAGATAGCGTGGATTTCGGACCGGTTCGGTATCGGTGCGGCCGATACTGTGCTCTTGAAGACGCCGTTCACCTTCGATGTGTCGGTGTGGGAATTGTTTGCGCCGTTGGCGTGTGGTGCACGATTGGTCGTGGCCTCCGCGAACGGACATAAGGATCCGCAATATCTGGCGGAGACGATCGACGAGCACGCGGTGAGCTTGGTGTCGTTCGTTCCGTCGATGCTCGACGTGTTCGTCGAGCAGTTGAATACCGATGCGTGCGGTTCACTTCGAGCCGTCCTTGTTGCGGGTGAGGCACTGGGGCCGGTAACGGTGTCGCGATTGCGGTCAGTTTTGCCGAATGCCATGGTGCACAATCTGTATGGTCCGACAGAGTTCACAGTGCATGCCACAGAGACCGTGATCGACGACGAACGTGCGGTGGTGTCGATCGGTCGACCGGTGTGGAACAGCGATGCCTATGTACTCGATGCTCGGTTGCAGCTTGTTCCGGATGGTGTGCCCGGCGAGCTGTACCTGTCGGGTCCGCAGGTGGCTCGCGGGTATGAGGGGCGCCCTGACCTGACTGCGGATCGGTTCGTTGCAAATCCGTTTGCTGATGGTTTCTGCATGTACCGCACCGGCGATATGGTGCGACGGAATAATTCCGGTGATTTGGAGTACATCGGGCGTAGTGATTTCCAGGTCAAGCTGCGAGGTCTTCGGATCGAGCTGGGCGAGGTAGAAACAGTGTTGCGCGGTATCGATCATGTTGGGGCGTGTGTGGTCGTGGCGCGTGCGGATCAGTTGGTCGGGTACGTGGTTCCGGCGGGTGATGTGGACGTTTCCGATCTGCGCGCGGCGATGTCGCGGGTGCTGCCGGGTTACATGGTCCCGTCGCAATTCGTAGTGCTCGAGGCGTTGCCCCTCAATGCGTCCGGCAAACTGGATAGGAAGGCGTTGCCGGATCCCGTGTTCGAGGCGCGCGAGTTCCGCGCCCCGACCACACGAGTCGAGCTCGCGGTGGCGTCGGTGTTCGCCGAGGTGTTGGGTACCGAACAGGTGGGCCTGGACGACGACTTCTTCGCACTCGGCGGTACCTCCCTCGTCGCCACCACACTCGTCTCGCGATTGCGCGCCGAGCTGGACACCCAGGTGCCGTTGCAGTGGCTGTTCCAAGCGTCGACCGTCGAAGGCTTAGCTCGATTGGTTGCCGAGGGAACCGATACGAGCATGGCGGATGCACTCGGCCCGGTGCTGCCGCTGCGCGCGCAGGGTTCGGGCACCCCGTTGTTCTGCGTGCATCCGATCGTTGGGTTGTCGTGGTGCTACACCGGCCTGTCGCAGCAGCTCGACACCGACGTCTACGGGCTGCAGACGCCGGCCGGCCTCGAAGCCGACTTCGCGCCCGCCACCCTCGACGATCTCGCCACGCGGTACGTCGAGGAGCTTCGCCGCGTGCAGCCGCACGGACCGTACCGACTGCTCGGGTGGTCGCTCGGCGGCGTGATCGCCCACGCGATGGCGGTGCAACTGCAGGCCGCAGGCGAATCGGTGGAGCACCTCGTGATGCTCGACAGCTTCGTGGGCGGCTCGTCCGAACCGTCGGCCGATGAAGGGGCAGAGGTGTCCATGTCCGATCTGGTCGCGGGCTTCGGTTTCGACGGCAACGCGCCGCAGAGCATCTCGGGGCTCGTCGCGACCGTCGCAGAGCTGACCGGTAATTCGGTCGACGACACCGAAGAGATGGTGCAACGACTGATCGCGACGGCGGAACACAATTCGCTGCTGCTCGGCCGACACCGTCCAGGAGTGTTCGACGGCGACGTCGTGTACTTCACCGCCTCCTCCGACGGCCGACGCGGAGCTGCGGACTGGGCCGACGCTGTCACCGGCGAGATCCATGATCATTCAGTGCCCGTGACACATTGGCACATGACTTCGCCCGAGGCCCTTGCGGTTGTCGGACCAGCGGTGCGTAGAGTCATCGAACCGCCACCGACTACCGACAACTGACAGGCCGGAACCGCCATATGACCAAGTACGTTCCTCGTCGAGCCGCTTTGTGCGCTGCGGTCGCGTTCGCCTTCGCGGTGCCTGCCGTGCCCGCTGTCGCCGCGCCTGCGGCACATGTGGATCGGGTCGAGCAGGTCGACGACCGCCACTCGGACATGCACGTGTACTCGCCGTCGATGGATCGCGACATTCCCCTGCAGGTCATCAAGCCTGCAGACACATCTGTTCCGCGCCCGACGCTGTACCTGCTCAACGGCGCCGGCGGCGGTGAGGACGGCGCGAACTGGCTCAACCAGACCAAGATCCTCGACTTCCTCGACGACAAGAACGTCAACGTCGTCATCCCCGCCGAAGGCATGTTCACGTATTACACCGACTGGGTCCAGGAAGATCCGGTCGTCGGAGTGGCCAAGTGGCAGACGTTCCTGACGGAGGAACTGCCCCCGGTGATCGACGACGCGCTGGGCACGACGGGTGTCAACGCGATCGCGGGCCTGTCGATGGCCGCAACGTCGGTGCTCGACCTCGCGATCCACGCTCCCGGCCTCTACCGCGGGGTCGCGTCGTACAGCGGGTGCGCGCAGACCAGCGACCTACTCGGGCAGACCTATCTGCGGTCGGTGGTCGAAGGCATGGGGGAAACGGACGCTACGAACATGTGGGGCCCGTACGACGGGGAAGGTTGGGTCGAGCACGACCCGACCGTCAATGCGGAAGGCCTACGCGGCCTCTCGCTGTACATCTCGAACGGCTCGGGTCTGCCCGGCCCGTACGAGAGCCCGGCACTTCCACGGACAGCGCAGTCACCGCCGTTGCTCGACCAGGTGGTCGTGGGCGGTGTCATCGAGGCTGCCACCAACATCTGCACTCACCGACTCCAGGAACGACTGGTGGAACTCGACATCCCCGCGACGTTCCACTTCCGGCCCGAGGGCACCCACTCGTGGGGCTACTGGGAAGACGAGCTTCAGCGTTCTTGGCCGCAGCTCGCCGAGTCGATGGAGCTGTGATCGTCCAGCGCGCTCAGTACGAGGTCGACGGTCGTCGGATCGGCCAATAGACCCAGGTGCCCGGCCGTCTTGTGCACGAGAACGACGGGTTCCTGTCCCTCCACCTGTGGGGGCTGTATGGAAGTTGTCCACAGGTGGTCTCTCCATCCACAGAATCCGCGATTCCCTGAAACGGCGCTGGCGCTGGTCGAACCCGTAGACGACGCTGCGTCGTGTGAGGGACGACAAGATCATTCGACGATGCGAGGCGCGTGCGCGCGGCGTCACTGATTCTGAAGTTCGGCGCCTGGTGCGAACGGGGGCATGGATCCGGTTGGGCTCGGGTGTGTATATCCCGTCCGACATCTACACCGACGCAGATGAGCGAGATCGTCACGTCTACCGCGCGCTGGCTGCGATGGAGCACTTCCGAGAAGGAGTCGCTCTGAGTCACGTGTCGGCGGCGATGCTGCACGGCCTGGAGACATGGCAGATTTCGCTCGATGTCGTCCATGTGACTCGCAACCGCTCCGGTGGAAGTCGGCGGGGATCCGGGTGCGTTCTGCACTCATCGAAGTTCACCGAGGACGAAGTGACTCCGAAGGACAGCGTGCGGGTGCTCTCAGTGGCGCGGACGATCACCGACCTCGCGTCGACGCTGTCGTTCGAGCAGGCTGTCGTGGTGGGGGACCGAGCCCTGAGGATCGGCACCACGACGCTCGACGAACTGAAGCGAGCTGTCGAGCGGATGGGTCGGCATCCGGGCAGAGCCAAAGCGGCGCGTGCTGTTCGGCTCATGAGCGATCGCAGCGACAGTGTCGGCGAATCCCGCAGCCGAGTGCTGATGATCGGCGCGCAGTTGCCCATCCCCGAAGAACAACCTGATGTGTTCGATGCGAATGGTCGCTGGTTGGCCCGCGTCGACTTCCTGCTTCCTGAGCACGGAGTGATCGGCGAGTTCGACGGGCGGATCAAGTACCGGCGTGACGGTGTCGCCACTACCGAAGCGGAAGACGTCGTCTTTCAAGAGAAGCTGCGCGAGGATCGGCTGCGGCATGCAGGATGGGTCGTCGTGCGGTGGACGTGGGCAGATCTGCAGACGCCGGACACACTCGTCGCCCGGATTCGCGAGGGGATTGCACTGGCTGCGAGGGGGAGCGGTCCGGTGGGGACGTTCGACACCCGGAAGCTAGCAGGGCAAATGTAAAGCAAGCAGCCCTGGTGGATGACCACCAGGGC